>CASETG010000020.1 GCA_949290765.1 Oxalobacter formigenes
CCAGACGGGAAACGAAGTCGTCTCCCAGAGTGAGGATAATGGTGTCTATACGATTATCGTCAGAAGAAAATAGGGCTGGAAACAGCGGGTTATTTTGGAGTGTTGCATGAAGATACTGGTGCCCGTCAAACGGGTTGTGGATTATAACGTCAGGATTCGTGTCAAGCCGGATGGCAGCGGCATCGAAACGGACAATGTGAAGATGTCGATGAATCCATTCGATGAAATCGCGGTCGAGGAAGCAGTGCGCCAGAAGGAAGCGGGTGTCGCAACCGAGGTGATCGCCGTTTCCTGTGGTGTGGAAAAATCGCAGGATACCTTGCGTACCGCGATGGCAGTCGGCGCCGACCGCAGTGTTCTGGTGAAAACCACGGCGGTATTGCAGCCGCTGGCAGTTGCCCGGATGCTGCAAAAGATTGTGGAAAAAGAACAGCCCGATCTGGTGATTCTGGGCAAACAGGCTACCGATGACGATGCAAACCAGACAGGACAGATGTTGGCCGCGCTTCTGGACTGGCCGCAGGCCACATCCGTTTCCGCGCTGAAAATCGAAAACGGCAAGGCGATGGTCACGTGCGAAGTCGATGATGGACAGGAAATGCTGGCGTTGACTCTGCCTGCGGTGATTACGGCGGATTTGCGCCTGAACGAGCCGCGGTATGTGACCTTGCCCAATATGATGAAGGCGAAAAAGAAACCGGTCGAAACGACGACACCGGAAGAACTGGGCGTGCCGGTGGACTCCAGGCTGAAAATGCTGAAAGTCGCCGAACCGGCGGCACGTTCGCAGGTACAGATGGTGCCGGATATCGCTACGCTGGTGTCCAGGCTTAAAAACGAAGCCAAAGTGATTTGAGCGCTATCGGGCGCATATCCAGTTTTCAATACAGGAATTCAGAAATGTCTATTCTCGTTATTGCCGAACACGATAACCGGTCTCTCAAAAACAGTACCCTGAATACAGTCAGCGCAGCGCTGGCTTGTGGTCAGGATGTTCATGTGCTTGTCGCCGGCAGCCAGTGCCGGCCGGTTGCCGATGTGGCGGCAGGTATCGCCGGGGTTTCGAAAGTGTTGATGGCCGATGCTGCTGCGCTGGAACACGGTTTGCCGGAAGATGTCGCCGCACAGGTGCTGGCTATTGCCGCAGGGTATTCGCATATCCTTGCGCCCGCCACGTCTTTCGGAAAAGCATTCATGCCGCGTGTCGCGGCACGTCTGGGTGTCGAACAGGTTTCGGAAGTCATCAGGGTCATATCGGAAGATACATTCGAACGGCCGATTTATGCGGGCAATGCCATCGCCACCGTACAGTCCGAAGATGCAGTCAGGGTTTTGACCGTCCGGACAACGGCGTTTTCACCGGCAGCAAAGGGCGATAGTGCCGCTCCTGTCGAAGCAATCGAAGCGGTTTCAGGCAGTGGCAAGACGGATTATCTGTCTTCGCGTACCGATTCTTCGTCACGTCCCGAACTCTCCAGCGCGAAAGTCGTGGTGGCTGGCGGACAAGGGGTCGGTTCGGCAGAAAATTTCAAACTGATCGAGGCGTTGGCTGACAAGCTGGGTGCCGCGATCGGTGCATCGCGTGCGGCGGTAGATGCGGGTTATGTATCGAATGATTTGCAGGTCGGACAGACCGGCAAGATCGTTGCGCCGGATTTGTATATCGCCATCGGGATTTCCGGGGCGATCCAGCATGTTGCGGGTATCAAGGATGCCAGAACGATCGTCGCGATCAATCAGGATCCTGATGCCCCGATTTTCCTGACGGCCGACTACGGTATTGTCGGCGATCTCAACGAACTGGTGCCGCAACTGGTTGCAGCGCTGGACTGATGGATGCCGCAGGGGCGGGACGATTTGTCTTGCCTGAACGCATTTGCGAGCAAATATTCGAATGAAGGAGTTGTTATGCCGGTTTCTGGAAGTGACGTATCGCCCGTATTCGCGCCTCAGGAAATTTCCACTGAAGTGTTACTCGAAAAGTATGCCAAGGGCGATGAGACGACGATAGACGATGTGAAGGAGCGGGTTGCCTATGCGCTTTCCGAGGTGGAAGCGCCGAAAGACCGGAAAAAATACGCCAAGGAATTTTTCTGGGCCATGCAAAACGGTTTCATTCCGGCAGGTCGTGTCAGCAGTGCGGCCGGAACAGGACTTCAGACGACGCTTATCAACTGTTTCGTTCAGCCGGTCGGCGATTCGATTACCAATATGGCGGACGGCAAGCCGGGTATTTATACGGCGCTGGCGCAGGCTGCCGAAACCATGCGTCGTGGTGGCGGCGTCGGCTACAATTTTTCCTGTATCCGTCCGCGCGGAGCCAAGGTCAGGGGAACCGGCAGCAGCGCGTCCGGCCCGATTTCGTATATGAAGGTGTTCGACCGTTCCTGTGAAACGGTCGAGTCCGCGGGAGCACGGCGTGGTGCGCAAATGGCGGTACTGAATATCGACCATCCCGATATTCTGGAATTCATTACGGTCAAGCAGGAACAGAACCAGCTGAGCAATTTCAATGTGTCCGTCGGTGTGACAGACGATTTCATGCGTGCGGTCGAGTCCGATGGCGATTTTGAACTGGCGCATGTAGCCGAACCCAATGACGACCTGAAAGAAAAAGGTGCTTTCAAGCGTGCCGACGGCAAGTGGGTTTACAGCCGTGTCAAGGCGCGTGACGTCTGGGACCTGGTCATGAAAAGCACTTACAACGCGGCGGAACCGGGTGTACTTTATATCGATCGTATCAATCGCGAAAACAATCTGGCGTATTGCGAGGTGATTGAAGCGACCAATCCGTGCGGTGAACAGCCGTTGCCCGATTACGGATGTTGCTGTCTGGGCAGTCTGAATCTGACGGCATTCGTGACGGCGCCGTTTTCGGCACAGCCGCTGTTCGACTTCGATTTGCTTGCGCGGGTGACGGCCATTGCCGTCCGGATGCTGGACAATGTGCTGACGGCGACGAAATGGCCGCTCGAGGAACAGGCGCGGGAAGCGGCGGCCAAACGCCGGATCGGTCTGGGCTTTACCGGTCTGGGCGATGCGCTGATTATGCTGGGTATCCGCTACGATTCCGATGAAGGCCGCAATCTGGCAGCTGAAATCGCGCGCGCCATGCGTGATGCGGCATACTGCAGTTCGATCGAGCTGGCGAAGGAACGTGGTGCGTTCCCGATGCTTGATGTCGAACGCTATCTGGAAGGTGGCTTTGTTTCGCGTTTGCCGGATGCAATAAAGGATGCGATACGCCAGTACGGTATCCGCAATTCCCATCTGACGTCGATCGCACCGACGGGAACGATTTCGCTGGCATTTGCCGACAACGCTTCCAACGGAATCGAACCGGCTTTTTCATGGTTTTATAACCGTGTCAAACGGATGCCGGACGGTTCCAAAAAGACCTATACCGTGGAAGACCATGCCTATCGTGTCTATCGTTCGATGGGGCATGATGTCTCGGATTTGCCGGAATCGTTTGTTTCGGCGCTGGAAATTTCAGCCATTGACCACATGTTGATGGTGGCTGCGGTCGTGCCGTATATCGATGCCGCCATTTCCAAGACTGTCAATGTCGCCGAGGATTATCCGTATGAAGATTTCAAGAATCTGTATATGGAAGCCTGGAAAAAAGGATTGAAAGGCATTACGACGTACCGCCCGAACAATGTCAGAACGGCGATTCTGTCGGTACCTGCTGACGACAAGAAGGCGGAGGACGCACCAAAGGCGGACGAACATGCCGTGACCTTGTCCGAACAGGATCGCCGTATCATTCTGAAAGAAGTGACGATCGCACCGCCGTTGTCTTCGTTGCGCTGGCCGTCGCGTCCGATGTTGCCGGCGGGCGCGTCTGCATGGGTCAGTGAACAGATCCAGTCGCCGCAAGGTGAGTTCGCCGTGGCGGTTTCTGACCACGATGGCATTCCGTTCGAGGTCTGGGTGCTTGGCGGACAGACGCCGCGTGGGCTGGATGCAATCGCGAAGACATTGTCGATCGACATGCGTGCCAATGACCGCAGCTGGCTGCACAAACGCTTTACGATGCTTTCGCATGTGGGAGGGGATGCATTCGAAATGCCGATGCCGCCGGATGGCGAGTTCGTTCAGGTACCGAGTGCGACCGCTGCACTGGCAAGGCTGGTGATGTGGCGTTACAACCAGCTTGGCGCGCTGGAACATCAGCCGGATGAACCCTCGCCGGTACTTGACGCGCTTTTCACGTCGCATGAACCGCGTACCGGTACGGACGGGACGCTGGCATGGGTGGCCGACGTGCAGAATCCTTCGACAGGCGACGATTTTGTATTGATGCTCAAGGAACTGGAAATGCCGGACGGTACCCGCCGTCCGTACAGCATGGGACTGACGGGCGGGCATCCGCGTGCACTCGACGGTTTGTGCAAATTGCTGTCGGTGGATATGCGGGTGATCGATCCGGCATGGATCGGAATGAAGTTGCGCAAGTTGCTCAATTATGCGGAACCGCGTGGTGACTTTCTGGCAAGGGTTCCAGGTATGGAGCGACAGGCCAGTTTCCCGTCCACGGTGGCCTATATCGCCCAGCTGGTCATACACCGTTATGCGATGCTCGGTATCCTGATGCCGGATGGTCATCCGGTCAATCCGTTGGGTGTCGTCGCCGATGAACCGGTACGCGAGGTTCGCCCGGCGACCCTGCGTATGGCCGGAAAACTGTGCAATGAATGCGGCAATACGACGGTAATCCGCAAGGATGGGTGTGACTTTTGCACCGCATGCGGCGCTATCGGTTCGTGCGGCTGATGCTTTTGCCAGGGAATGCGAAACTGCCGGCTGAAAGCCGGCAGTTTTTTTACGGTATGGAGAAGCTGTATATGCAGTGCGGCAGGCAGGGTATTCTCCGGAATAAGTTGCGCTTTACATATCGTGAAATCAGAATACAGGTTATAATAAAAAGCTGAAATAAATCGGAAATTCAACCCATTATCCGATTTCCGCTATCGTCCCGCGATATGCGGAAACTGTCGGGCGCTATCCTGTCCGGCAGCAGGCGGGAGACCGGACCGGCTGGTATGAATCAGGTTCCAGGGCGGTGTGGCTGTCCCGATTATCTCAAAAAGATTTTCAGGAAAGGATTTCTGTCATGAAAAAGTCGTTGTCAAGAGAGCAGGCCGACCTGTTGAGACAGTGCTATGTCAGCATGGTGCTGGATCAGGATGTCATGCAGGGCGTTCAGGATCGCAAGGCAGAGGCTTATGATCTGCTGCTCAATATTTATTCCCAGGTCAATGCACCGCGTGTCGCCGAGTGCAACCATTCCACCGGCAATTCCTGCCGTTGCGCGAATTCCTGAAAACGGAATCTCCTTGTCCGGTGGATACCGGACAAATGTTTCCGGGAGCGGTCATCCATGTCTTCCGGCATGATCGAATATGTTCCTGAAAACATAAAAAATCACTGATATAAGGTGTTTTTATTGCGATTTCCCGCCTTTTGTGCGGGTGGTGTGTTCGTCATGCGAATATGCATAAATTTCGCAGTAACTTTTCTTTTTTTTCGGCAAGAAAAAGCGTCATTTTGCCCTGCATCTTGATATGATGTCGTTTTTTATGAAATCAGGTTTCATATTCTATGCTGAATTTTCTATCGCAACTTCTTGGGAAAAAACACCCTGTCAGCCAGACGGTGCCTGAAAAGAAAAAGGAACCTTCGGTATCGCAGGATGAGAAACTGAAAGCATTGGATGCGGTCGCGGCGCTGCCGGATGACGATCAGGCGGTCGTCGCCTTTTTGCTGGCTTGCCGATATGCGGATGCACGGTATGCCGCGGCACAGAAAATTCGTTCACGGCAGGCCATGGAACAGGTTCGGGATGCCATGCAAAAAACCGACAGGCGTGTTTACCGGTTGATGCAGACGCGCATGAGCGATATGGCACGTACCGAGGCGCAGGCTGCCAGCATGGAACAGGTTGTCGAAACGGCGGCGGCGCTGGTCGATGACCCGGCGTTGACCCCGAATCTGGTCGTCGATCTGGACAAAAAATGGCAGGCCGCCGCCAACGGCGAGCCGGAAAAATGGCAGACCGGTTTGCGGATGCGTTTCGAGTCGTTGCGCGCGCAGCTGGAAGGACGGCTTGCGGCACAATTGCAGTTGCAAAGGACGGTCAAGTCAGCCTGTGCCGACATGTCGGCGATGGAAAACCGTGTTGATATGACGCCGCAAGAGCGCAAGGAATCGCTGGATGCCTTTACAGACAAACTGGCGCAGTGGCGACAGTCGCCGGAGTGGTTTTCGTTGCCGCGTCATCTCGTCACGGCTGTCGATGAAAAGCTCACGGCGCTGACCGAAGCGGCTGCACGGTTTGAGCAGGAATTCGAGCGCATGCAGCAGTGTGAGGCATGGCTTGGGGAAATGGAAGCGGCGGATGTATCGCAGCTTGAAAAAGCCTCGCTTGAAAAGGAATGGACGTCCTTCAAACCGGACGGCGTATTGGCGCAATGGGCTGGTTTGCAGGTTCGTTTCGATGCCTTGTGTCAGCGGCTGCCGATGCCGCAGGAAGCTGAAGTCGTCGAGGAATTGCCGCCGCCGGCAGACGAATCTTTTTCCGTTGCCCAACCTGAAATTCTGGCGCGTATCGATGCAGCACTTGCAGCCATGCAGCAGGCGGTGGATGCCGGCGCGATTCAGGAAGCTGCAACGCATGATGAAGTCTTGCGCGGGCTTGATACGGAGCATATGGATATCGGTGACGAACGACAGGCGAAACTTGCGCATCTCAGAAGCGAGCTTCGCCGTTTGCGCGGATGGGCCAGATGGAGCGGGCAGCTTTCGCGTGAAAAACTGATTCATTTCGTGCAGGAGTTGCCGGAGCAAAATCTGGAAATCGATATGCTGGCCGAAGAAGTTATCCATGCACGCGAACAGTGGAAGGCGCTCAATGCGGTGGCAGGGATGGCGACACGCGAGCAGTGGACGGAGTTCGACACGGCATGCAATGTCGCATATGCGCCGGTGCTCGAGCATGCGCGGTTGCAGGCGATTGAAAAAGAAAAGAATATCGAATATGCCGAAGCGCTGATTGAAAAAGTGGCGGCTTTTGCTGGCGAGTTCGAGACACGTTTTGCTGTAGTGGCCGAAAAAGTGGAATCGTTCGACTGGAAGAGCGTCATCAATTTTTACCGTCAAATGACGCAAGCATGGCGCAAGCTCGGCATTGTCGGCCGAAAGGAAAAGAAACGTCTGGACGAGGCTTTTTCGGCGGCCATGTTGCCGGTGCGTGAAAAGCTCTATGAACAGACACAACTTGAAATCGGACGCCGCGAACAGCTGATTGCCGAAGTGGGCGAAATCGACCCGGGCAACAGGGAATCCGGCAAGCTGTTGCGTGCCGTGCAGGAAAAATGGCAGGCATGCGCGAAAGCTTTTCCGCTGGATAACCGTGAAGACCGGAAGTTATGGGCGCGTTTCCGTGAAGTATGCGAGGAACTGCATAATCGCCGGATGGAAAAGAATCGCGCCAATGACGAGGAAAGACTCCAGCATCTCAGAGACAAGGAAGCGCTGTGTTCGGAGCTGGAATCGCTGTCGGATTCCGACAATGCGGGTATGCTGGAACATCGTCTGGGCGAGTTGCTGGGGCAATGGAAAAATATGGGTTTCGTGCCACGTGAGGCCGAACCTGCTCTCCGCAGGCGTCTTGACGATGCCGTTGCCGCGTGTCGCGACAGGATTCATCGTCTGAAATCGGAAAAGATGTATGAGGCGCTGGAAGGATTGGCTGACAAACTGGCCTTGTGTTGTTCGATGGAACGGCGAATCGCCGCTTTTTGCCAGGAAGATGGTGACGGTACAGGCGATATGGTGTCGGAAGATGTGGAATACGAAACAGCATGGAAAGCATTGCCGCCACTTCCGGACGGAATAGAAGCCGTTTTATCACACCGTTTCTATAATGGCCTGAAAGCGATGGCCAACCGGAATATGGCTTATGGCAGGCGTTTGCTCGGCAATGTCGCTGCCATGAAAGACAATATTTTGCGTCTTGAAATCATCTATGGACTGGAGTCGCCGGAGTATTTGCAGCAGGAGCGTCTGCAAAAACAGGTGGAAGTGTTGCAGGATTCTCTGGGCGGTGGTGACCGTACCGGTGTCGCCGAGGCGACAAGGTCGTTGCTTGAACTGCCGGCGCTGGCCGATGAAGAAGATATCCGGCGTATCGATGCGCTGGTGATGGAAATGAACAAACCCGGCTGATGCCGGGTTTTTTTGTGTCGCAGGGTGGGTCAGTGCAGTTTTTGTCCGGCAGGCTGTTCGACAAACAGGGCGTCGCAATCGGCTTTGCCGAAAGTATAGGTTTGTCCGCAGAAATCGCAATGGATGGCGAGATTGCCTTGTTCTTTCAGGGCTTCGCCGACTTCGCGTTCGCCCAGCATTCTGAGCATGTTGCCGACTTTTTCGCGGTTGCAGCTACAATGAAAGACAGGGTGTTGCGGCTCGAATGCGAACAGGTCGTCTTCCCAGAAAAGCCGATGCCGCAGGGTTTCTATGCCGGTATCGAGCATTTCATCCGTTTTCAGGGTTGATGCCAGTGTGACGAGACGTTGCCAGGTATCTTCGTCTTCCTGTGTGCTTTCGCTCAGCCCGTCAGCGCCGGTTTCGGGGGGCATTTTCTGCATGAGCAGACCGCGGATGACCCGGTTGTCGGCTGCCAGCCAGATACGGGTATCGAGCTGCTCGGACTGTTTCATGTAGTTTTCGATTACCTGAGCGATGGAATCGCCCGCCAGCGAGACGATGCCTTGGTAGGGGCGTTGTCCGGGTATTTTGTCGTGCGGGTCGAGTGTGATGACGAATCGTCCTTTGCCGTTCGCGTTGATGAGGTCAGTGAAGATGGCGTCGTCCGGGATGGATGCCGTCTCGTCCAGTTTGGCGGTGGCACGGATTTTCAGGGCGGAATCGCATTCCACGACCAGCAGGCGTACAGGGCCGTCGCCCCTGACTTGCATGATAAGCGAGCCGTCGAATTTGATATTGGCGCTCAGCAAGGCAGCGGCGCCTATCATTTCACCGAGCAGGCGCACAACCGGTGCGGGATAGTCGTGGTGTGATTGTATCTGCTGCCACATATCGGCAAGTTCGATGAATTCGCCGCGTACGGGCGCTTGCCGGAAAAGGAATTTCTGTAATTGGTCGTTCATGTGAAAGTTCCGTAAATGGTGAAGTCGGGGACGGATGAGGGCATCGGCTGTCAGGCGGTTTCGTTTCCGGTGTTTTCCAACGTGGCGTCTTCACGGCTGATTTCCGAAAGCGTATCGAGAAAACGTTGTTTGTTCCAGACATAATGGTTTGCGGCTCGCGGCATTCTGGCGGCCTTGTCGGCATCCATGCTGCGCGCCACCCGCGCCGGCGCACCCATCAGGACGACGCCCGATTCGAATTGTTTGTTTTCGGCGATGAGCGAGCCTGCGCCGACAAGCGAATTTTCGGCGATGACGGAGCCATTCAGGACGGTGGCGCGTATGCCGACCATACAGCCGTCGCCTACGGTGCAACCATGGAGCATGGCCATATGCCCGACAGTGACGTTCTTTCCGATAGTCAATGGGTAGCCAGGGTCGGCGTGCAGGACAGTACCGTCCTGGATATTGCTGTTTTCGCCGATGACGATACGGTCGTTGTCGGCGCGGATGACGACATTGAACCAGACGGAGGCATTTGCACCGATGGTCACGTCGCCGATGATGGTGGCGTTATCGGCAATGAAGGCGGTGGGATGGATTTTCGGTATACGGTCGCCAAGTCGGTAGATAGGCATATTGTTCGAGTCGGTATCGGTTAAGGAAAACCGCTATTGTACCTGTTGACAGGGGTGTCTTTCAGCAGGGCGTTAAAAAAGTATGGTACGACAGGCGGTAAACTGTTTTCAAAGACCCTCTGGCGAGGTGACATGCGATTATAATGTCCGGTTTTACAATCTGTTTTTTGTTTACCGATGAAAGTTTCACGAACGGAATTTGTCGATGCGCACGACTTGCGTCTGTGCGTTCGCCATTGGGGTGATGAAGATGCGCCGAAGCTTTTTATGGTGCATGGCTGGATGGATATTTCCGCTTCTTTCCAGTTCGTTGTCGATGCCTTGACGCGCGATTGGCATGTGATTGCGCCGGATATGCGCGGTTTCGGTCATTCCGCATGGGCGGAAGGCGGGTACTGGTTTCCGGATTATCTGGCCGATCTGGAGGCCTTGCTGGAGCATTACAGTCCCGATGCACCGGTGCGCCTGATCGGACACAGCCTCGGCGGCAATATCACCAGTGTATATGCCGGTGTCAGGCCGTCGCGCGTGTCGCATCTGATCAGTCTGGAAGGATATGGCATCGTGGAAAACCGGCCCGATATGGCGCCAGGAAGGCTGGAACGCTGGCTGGATTCCTGCAAGGCACCGGAACGGTTGCGTCCCTACGCAGACAAGGATGCGGTGATCGCGCGCCTGCAAAAAAACAATCCGCGTCTGACGTATGAACGGGCGTTTTTTCTGGCGGATTACTGGACGGAGGTAAACGACAAGGGCGAACGAATCGTGTTGGCGGATCCGAAACACAAGTCGTTGCCGGTGTTATCCAGACTGGATGAAATTCTGGCTTGCTGGAGTCGTATCGAGGCGAAAGTGCTGTTTGTGGAAGGGGAGCATTCATTGCTGGGTATCCGTATGAAAGATCAGGCAGGCGCGCAAGAGGAAATCCGGCGGCGCGCATCGTTTATCCGCGATGTGCGTATCGCGCTGGTCAAGGGGGCAGGGCATATGCTCCAGCATGACCAACCTGAAGCCGTCGCCGCGCTGATCGAGGATTTTCTGGCGTGATGTCACTGCATTAAGCAGCGAATTTCCGGCTGTCGTACAATAAGGCTTTGTATAAACGGTAAATCGGGATGATGTTGAATATCGACTTGCATTCGCATTCTCGTGTTTCGGATGGTGTTCTGTCGCCTTCGGAACTGGTTTTGCGTGCGCATGGCAACGGCGTGAAAATGCTGGCGCTCACGGACCATGACGAGGTGGGTGGTGTATCCGAGGCAAGAAAAACGGCAGCCGGACTCGGTATCGAACTGGTTTCGGGTGTGGAAGTTTCCATTACCTGGGCGGGCACATCCATTCATATTGTCGGTTTGCATGTCGATGAGAACGACCCTGTGCTGGTGGAACGGCTTTTTCAGAACCGGACCGGACGCATGGATCGTGCGAAAAGGATGGGAGAGCGTTTCGCAGCGCTGGGAGTGCAGGGCGCTTATGAAGGGGCGCTGGGCTATGTCACCAATCCAAATCTGATTTCACGCAAGCATTTCGCACGTTTTCTCGTGGATTCAGGCGTATGTCCGACGATTTCCAGTGCGTTCGAGCGGTTTCTCAAAGACGGTGGACCCGCCTATGTCCGCCATCAGTGGGCGACGCTGGCGGAGGCCGTGCAATGGATTCGTGAAGCAGGTGGTATCGCGGTTGTGGCCCATCCCGGGCGCTACAAACTCAGCGATGTCGCACTGCATGCCTTTCTCGATGAATTCCGCCAGCTTGGTGGTATCGGTATCGAAGTGGTAACCGGCAGCCATTCGCCGGACCAGTATCTGTATTTCGCCCGTCTGGCGAACCGTTATGGTTTTCTGGCTTCCGTGGGGTCGGACTTTCACGCACCTGCCGAGTCACCGGTGGATGTCGGACGTTTGCCGGATTTTCCATGTCCTGTCGAACCGGTCTGGCGTGACTGGCGTTGACGACGTTTTTTGTACGGACAAGTGCGGAAAATGATGCACGAATGCCGGTTTGCCGTTATATTCGTCACGCTTGCAGAAAGTTAATGAATATATGCCGTTTCGGTGCCATGCTGGCACACGGGTGTCGGGCTTGAATTTTCAAAAACAGGCGCCATCTGTTCTTTTTTCAGCAACTATTTGAAAAATACGGAATACATACATGAAAAGGATTTTTCTGTTTCTGGTAACCAATCTGGCAGTCATTGTCGTGATGTCGGTCGTGTTGTCGCTGCTGGGTGTGAATCGCTATCTGTACAGCCGCGGGCTGGATTTTGGCGGTTTGCTGGTTTTCTCTCTGGTCGTGGGTTTTACCGGCTCGATCATGTCGCTTTTGATGAGTAAACGGATGGCGAAATGGTCCACAGGGGCATACGTCATCGACACGCCATCCAACAGTACGGAACAGTGGCTGCTCAATACCGTGGCCAAACTGTCGAATGCAGCGGGTATCCGTATGCCGGAAGTGGCGGTCTATGATGGCGAACCGAATGCGTTTGCCACGGGCGCATTCAAAAATTCGGCACTGGTGGCGGTTTCCACCGGTTTGCTCGCCAATATGACGCATGAGGAAGTCGAAGCTGTCCTGGGGCACGAAATCGCGCATGTCGCCAATGGCGATATGGTGACGCTGACCCTGATACAGGGGGTACTCAATACTTTTGTGGTTTTTCTGGCGCGCGTGGTCGGTTTTTTCGTGGACAATCTGCTTTCGCGCAACTCGGACAATAACGGCGGACGCGGTCTGGGTTACTTCCTGACGGTCATCGTGTGCGAAATTCTGTTCGGTGTACTGGCTTCGATCATCGTGGCATGGTTCTCGCGTTATCGCGAATATCGTGCGGATGCGGGTTCTGCGCAACTTCTGGGTTCAAGCCGTCCGATGATTCACGCCTTGCAGCGTCTGGGACATATGGCTTCGGGCGACTTGCCCAAGAATATGACGGCCATGGGGATCAGCGGCAGCGGCGCTTTCATGTCGCTTTTCGCGACTCATCCGCCGATTGAAAAACGCATCGAGGCGCTTCAGACAGGCAGGGTGTAAGTACGGGTATCAGGAGTGACAGTGCAAAATGGGCAGTCAGTTTTTTGAAATCCATCCTATCAATCCCCAGAGTCGCCTGATAAAAAAGGTAGCCGATATCGTGCGTGACGGCGGTGTGATTGTCCTGCCGACCGATTCCAGCTATGCGCTGGTGTGCAGACTCGACGACAAGGCGGCGGTCGACAGGATACGGCAGATACGCCAGATCGACGAAAGGCATTTGCTGACCTTGTTGTGCCGCGATCTCAGGGAAGTGGGGTCTTATGCACGGGTGGACAATGCCGCATACCGCATGTTGAAAATGGCGACGCCGGGTGCGTTCACCTTCATTTTGCAGGCGACCCGCGAAGTCCCGCGTCGCCTGTCGCATCCGTCGCGCAAGACGATCGGATTGCGTGTGCCGGACAACCGGATCGATCAGGCTCTGCTCGAGGAGCTGGAAGAACCGCTGATTTGTACGACCGTGATTTTGCCGGGTGAGGAAGATCCGTTGACAGAAGGGTATGCCATACAGGAACGACTGGAAAAGCTGGTCGATGCAGTTGTCGATGGGGGGGCTTGCGGGTTGTTGCCGACGACGGTGATCGACCTGACTGGCAAAGAGCCTGAACTGGTGCGCAGTGGGCGGGGCGATCCCGCTCTGGTTGGTTTGTAGTGGCGGTCGTGTCGCCGACTGTTTCAGGAACATGGAAGGTTCACGATGGAAAAAATGATTGAAACAGCCGTCATCTGGGCGTTGCCGCTGTTGCTGGCGATTACGCTGCATGAAGCGGCGCATGCGTACGTCGCACGCTTTCTGGGGGATTCGACGGCCTATCTGGCTGGGCGCATGACGCTGGATCCCTTGAAACATATCGATGTGCTGGGGACGGTCATCATTCCGGTGGCATTGTTGCTGGCAGGCAGTCCGTTCATTTTCGGCTATGCCAAACCGGTGCCCGTCGATTTCGGGCAGTTGCGCCATCCACGGCGCGATACGGCGCTGGTGGCGCTGGCGGGACCTGTGGCGAATCTGTTCATGGCGTTTCTCTGGAGTATCGTCAAGGTAGGTCTGGTCGCGGGGCATGTGCATGCCGCATTCCTTCATCAAATGATGGATGCCGGTATTGTCGTCAATCTGGTGTTGTTCGCATTCAATCTTTTCCCATTGCCACCGCTGGACGGAGGCCGCATAATGACAAGTCTGTTGCCGGCACATCTGGCGTACAGGTTCGCGCAAATCGAGCGGTACGGCTTTTTCATCGTGCTGGGGCTGGTTTATCTGGGGCTGACGACATACTGGATGCGTCCCGTGATGTATCTGGGACGCCTTGTCGTCAATCTCTTTCTCTATCCATTGTTATATTTTTTGCCTGTGTGATTCATTATGTATCCTGATCGTGTTGTTTCCGGTATGCGCCCGACTGGCGCGCTGCATCTGGGCCATTATCATGGCGCTATCAAGAACTGGGTTCGTATCCAGTCGGAAGTCGAAAGCCTTTTTTTCGTGGCGGACTGGCATGCCCTGACGACCCATTACGATGAAGTGGAAACAATCGAGAAGAACGCCTGGGAAATGGTGATCGACTGGCTGGCTGCCGGTATCGACCCGGAAAAGGCGACGATTTTCATCCAGTCCAGGGTGCTTGAACATGCGGAACTGACGCTGTTGATGAGCATGTCCACGCCGTTGTCATGGCTGGAAAGGGTTCCGACTTACAAGGACCAAATCCAGAAACTGGCGCACAAGGATCTGACGACCTACGGTTTTCTGGGCTATCCGCTGATGATGGCGGCAGATGTGTTGGTCTATCGCGCCAATCAGGTACCGGTCGGTGAAGATCAGCTCCCGCATATGGAAATCATGCGGGAACTGGCGCGGCGCTTCAATTACATGTACGGGCGTGAAAAAGGATTCGACGAAAAGGCGCTGGCAAGTGCCAAAAAGCTGGGCAACAAACAGGCGAAGGTTTTTCTGGAATGGCGCAATGCCTATCAGGAAAAAGGGGATGGCGAGGCGCTGGAAAAAGCCAAAGCGCTGCTCGATGGTGCAGGCAGCATTTCGGCGGCAGACCGTGAATTGCTCTACGGCTATCTGCTGGGCAGCCGCAAACAGATTCTGACGGAGCCGCAGGCCTTGCTGACCGAGGCATCCAGACTGCCAGGGCTGGACGGTCAGAAGATGTCCAAGAGCTACGGCAATGCGATTGCATTGCGCGACGACAAGGAAACGATTACCCGCAAGATCCGGACGATGCAGACCGATCCGGCACGTGTCAAGCGTACCGATCCGGGCGACCCGGACAAATGCCCTGTCTGGCTGTTCCATGTGGTCTATTCCGATGACGAAACGAAGGAATGGGTGCGCAAGGGATGTTGTTCTGCAGGCATCGGTTGCATCCAGTGCAAGCAGCCGATCATCGATGCGGTTGTCCGCGAACTCGAACCGATGCAGGAACGTGCGGCGCAGTATGTCGCGAAACCGGCTCTGGTGCGTGAAATCGTCGAACATGGTTGCGAAAAAGCGCGGCGGCTGGCAGGCGAAACGATGCGTGATGTCCGCGAGGCGATGGGGCTGGGCTATTCCGGGAAATAGCCGGGCGGCAATTTGCTGGCACAGGTATTCTCGGCTATAATTGAACAGCTTAACGAATCAATCATTGCCGTAACGCCTGCTCGTCTCTCCAACTGAAAACCGTATAGTATGTTCCGGACTTGTTCGATGACAGTTCGGGAGTTTCATGCAGCCTGACGAAGCCCGGTGTTGCGGTAACACTAAAAGGAGTTACCTTGCAATTCCCTTTCGGTCAACAAGAACCAGCTGTTCTCGCGCTTGCGGACGGCACAGTCTTTCGCGGCTATTCTATCGGTGCAACGGGTGAGACATCCGGTGAGGTTGTTTTCAATACGTCCATGACAGGGTATCAGGAAATTCTGACGGATCCCAGTTACAGCGGACAGATCGTCACCCTGACTTATCCCCATATCGGCAATACCGGCGTCAATCCTGAAGATGTGGAATCCGGGAAAATCCAGGCCGCCGGTTTCATCGTCAAGGATGTCCAGCCAGTCATTTCCAATTTCCGTGCGACGCAGTCGCTCCCGGATTATCTGAAGAGTCAGCATATCGTTGCCATCGCCGGTATCGATACGCGCAAACTGACCCGTATTCTCCGTGAAAAGGGCGCGCAAAGCGGTGCCATCGTGACGGGCGGCGACGAAAAACGTGCGCTTGAACTGGCGCGCACGTGCGCAGGACTGTCCGGTCAGGATTTGGCGAAAGTCGTCACGGCCGACAAGCCTTATGAATGGACGGAAGCGGGCTGGGAGCTTGGTTCGGGATACCGGCAGCTCGGCGACTCCAGATACCATGTCGTCGCGTTTGATTTCGGTGTCAAGCGCAATATCCTGCGTATGCTGACGGACCGCGGATGCAAGGTGACCGTGATTCCGGCTCAATCCACGGTCGACGATGTGCTGAAATTGTCTCCGGACGGAGTGTTTCTCTCGAACGGTCCCGGTGACCCGGAGCCATGTACTTATGCCATCGAGGCGGCACGTGAACTGATAGAGCGGGGTGTTCCGGTTTTCGGTATCTGTCTGGGACATCAGATCATGGCGCTGGCGTCAGGCGCGAAGACCATGAAGATGAAGTTCGGCCATCATGGCGCGAATCATCCCGTTCAGGACCTCGAAACAGGCAAGGTGCTGATCACTTCCCAAAACCATGGTTTCGCCGTGGATGCATCGACCCTGCCGGCGAATTGCAAGGTGACGCACAAGTCGCTGTTCGACGGCTCCTTGCAGGGCTTCGCCAGAACGGACAAGCCGGCATTTTGCTTCCAGGGACATCCTGAAGCGTCTCCCGGGCCGGGCGATGTGGACTATCTGTTCGACCGGTTTGTCGGACTGATGGAAGCGGCCAGAAAGAACAAGTGATGGTGCGGGCGTATGCGTGCCCGCCCGGAAAGCATTTTCGCCGTTTTCGAGAATCTGAAACGGTAACCAAAACAATTTGCGGAAAATATGCCAAAACGTACAGATATCAAGAGCATTCTTATCATCGGCGCCGGCCCGATCATTATCGGACAGGCTTGTGAATTCGACTATTCCGGTGCCCAGGCCTGCAAGGCTTTGCGTGAAGAAGGCTACAAGGTCATTCTGGTCAACAGCAATCCGGCGACGATCATGACGGACCCGAATATGGCGGATGTGACGTTCATCGAGCCGATTACCTGGAAGGTCGTGGAGCGGATTATCGAGAAGGAACGTCCGGATGCCATTTTGCCGACGATGGGTGGACAGACGGCACTGAATTGTGCGCTTGATTTGTATCGCAACGGAGTGCTGGAAAAATACAATGTGGAACTGATCGGCGCTTCTCCGGAAGCGATCGACAAGGCCGAAGACCGCTCGAAATTCAAGGAAGCGATGACGAAAATCGGCTTGTCATCGGCTCGTTCCGGCATTGCGCATTCGCTGGATGAAGCATGGGATGTCCAGAAAAAGATCGGCTTCCCGGTCATTATCCGTCCGTCGTTCACCCTGGGCGGCACAGGTGGCGGTATTGCGTACAACGAGGAAGAATTCGATGCGATTTGCCGTCGCGGGCTGGAAGCCTCTCCGACGAACGAGCTGCTGATCGAGGAATCCTTGATCGGCTGGAAAGAATATGAAATGGAAGTGGTTCGCGATCGTGCGGACAATTGCATCATCGTGTGCTCGATTGAAAACCTCGATCCGATGGGGGTTCATACGGGCGACTCCATTACGGTGGCTCCTGCCCAGACGTTGACCGACAAGGAATACCAACTCATGCGCAATGCCTCGATTGCGATTTTGCGCGAAATCGGGGTCGATACGGGTGGTTCCAACGTGCAGTTTGCCATCAACCCGAAAGACGGGCGCATGATTGTCATCGAAATGAATCCGCGTGTGTCGCGTTCGTCTGCGCTGGCTTCGAAAGCGACCGGTTTTCCGATTGCGAAAGTCGCGGCGAAACTGGCTGTCGGTTTCACGCTGGATGAACTGAGAAACGAAATTACCGGCGGCGCGACGCCTGCTTCGTTCGAGCCGACGATTGATTACGTAGTGACGAAGGTACCGCGTTTTACGTTCGAAAAATTCCCGTCTGCCGATCCGCATCTGACGACGCAGATGAAGTCTGTCGGCGAAGTCATGGCGATCGGACGTACCTTCCAGGAATCGTTCCAGAAGGCATTGCGTGGTCTGGAAGTCGGTGTGGAAGGCATGAACGAAAAGACGACCGACCATGAAGTCATCAAGGAAGAACTGGGTGAACCCGGACCTGAGAGGATCTGGTATGTCGGCGATGCGTTCGCACAGGGCTTTACGCTGGAAGAAGTCCACAATCTGACGCATATCGACCCATGGTTCCTTGCACAGATCAAGGAAATCGTCGATATCGAATTGTGGCTGGATAACCAGAAACTTGACGATCTGGACAAGGATACGCTGTTCAGGCTCAAACAGAAGGGCTTTTCCGACAAGCGTCTGGCATGGCTGCTGAAAACGACTGACAAGGTGATTCGCGACAAGCGTCATGCCTGGGGTATCCGTCCGGTTTACAAGCGGGTCGATACCTGTGCCGCCGAATTCGCCACGAATACAGCTTATATGTATTCGACCTATGACGAGGAATGCGAGGCCGAACCGACGAATCGCAAGAAGATCATGGTGCTGGGCGGCGGCCCGAACCGTATCGGTCAGGGGATCGAGTTCGATTATTGCTGCGTGCATGCAGCGATGGCAATGCGTGAGGACGGTTATGAAACGATCATGGTCAACTGCAATCCGGAGACGGTTTCGACCGACTACGATATTTCCGACCGTCTGTATTTCGAGCCGCTGACGCTGGAAGACGTGCTGGAAATCGTGGACAAGGAAAAACCGTATGGCGTGATTGTGCAGTACGGTGGTCAGACGCCGCTGAAACTGGCACTGGATCTGGAAGCCAACGGTGTGCCGATTGTCGGAACCTCGCCGGACATGATCGATGCGGCAGAAGACCGCGAACGTTTCCAGAAGTTGCTGAAGGATCTGGATTTGCGCCAGCCGCCGAACCGTACGGCTCGTACCGAGGAAGAAGCGATGGTGCTGGCCAAGGAAATCGGTTATCCGATCGTGGTGCGTCCTTCCTATGTGCTGGGTGGGCGCGCGATGGAAATCGTCCATGACCAGGGGGGGCTGGAACGTTATATGCGTGAAGCGGTCAAGGTTTCCAACGACTCGCCGGTTCTGCTCGATCGCTTCCTGAACGATGCGATTGAGGTGGACGTGGATTGCGTTTCGGATGGCAAGCGCGTGATTATCGGCGGCGTGATGGAGCATATCGAACAGGCAGGTGTGCATTCGGGCGATTCGGCATGTTCGCTGCCGCCATATTCGCTCTCCAATGAAACGATCGAAGAGCTCAAACGTGAAACGGCATTGATGGCGAAAGGGCTGAATGTCGTCGGGCTGATGAATGTCCAGTTCGCGATCCAGCACCAGATGATCGATGGCAAGTTGCAGGATGTGGTATTCGTGCTGGAAGTCAATCCGCGCGCGTCCCGTACCGTACCGTTCGTCTCGAAAGCGACCGGACGCCAGCTGGCCAAGATCGCGGCGCGATGCATGGTGGGCAAGTCACTCGATGAACAGAGCATTTTCACTGAAACGGTGCCTCCGTATTTCAGTGTCAAGGAAGCGGTTTTCCCGTTCGTCAAGTTCCCGGGAGTCGATACGATTCTGGGACCGGAAATGAAATCCACTGGCGAAGTCATGGGTATCGGCAAGTCGTTCGGCGAAGCGTTCGTCAAGTCGCAGCTGGCTGCCGGCGTCAATTTGCCGCGTTCCGGCAAGGTTTTCCTGTCTGTGAAAGACAGCGACAAGCCGCGTGCGGTGAAGGTGGCGCAGCGGCTGGTGGAAATGGGCTTTTCCATCATGGCGACACGTGGAACGGCCAATACGATTCGCGAAGCCGGTATCGATGTGGAAACGGTCAACAAGGTGACCGAAGGACGCCCGCATATCGGCGATGTCATCAAGAATCACGAAATCGTCATGGTAATCAATACGGTGGAAGAAAAACGGACGGCGATTTTCGATTCGCGGATTATCCGTACATCGGCGCTGGCCGCACGTATCAATACCATCACGACGATTGCGGGTGCCGAAGCGGCTGTGCAGGGAATCGCATGCTGGGACAGCATCAGTGTGTATGATTTGCAGAGTCTGCACAAATCGCTCCAGTAAATAATATTTTTGAATAAGAGGTTTGCGAGGCTTTCATGGCACATCGATGGTGTCGAAAAGCCTCGCTGGTTTTTTGAGAGGCAAGTAAATGAGTTCGATACCTGTTACCGTCAGGGGTGCGCAGATGATGCGCGACGAATTGCAGCGTTTGAAAACGAAAGACCGTTACGAAGTGATTGCAGCGATCGCCGAAGCGCGTTCCCATGGCGATTTGTCGGAAAATGCAGAGTATGATGCTGCCAAGGAGCGGCAGGCATTTATCGAGGGACGTATTGCGGAACTGGAAAGCAAGCTCAGTTCGGCTCAGATCATCGACCCGAAAACACTCAATACCAACGGACGCATCGTCTTTGCGGCGACGGTCTCGCTGGAAGATCTGGAAACCGGTGAAAAGGTACGTTACCAGATTGTCGGCAACGACGAGGCGGATCTGAAGGAAATGAAAATTTCCATCACGTCACCTCTGGCGCGCGCCCTGATCGGGCGCGAAGCGGGCGATGTCGTCGAGGTCAACGCACCCGCCGGCGTTCGCGAATATGAAATTCTGGATGTGTTGTTTATCTGACAGAATTTACCGGGCAAGCGCTTTTTTCTTGGCGCTTGCCTGACGTGTCTTTTTCCGTTTGACCAAACCGCCCTGTGTGACGCGCTCGTTGCCCTTGATTTGCACCCGTTTGACTCGGTTTCTGATGGCGCCGGTTCCGGGTTTGAATGTCACGACGGTTCTCAGTCCGCCTTTTTCTTTTTTATTGTCTTGCTGTGGTTTGGGAGCTTCCTTTTGCGGGCGGTAAATAACCAGCAGCTTGCCGATATGCTGAACGGGTGCCGCATCGAGTTCGCGGCAGATGGTTTGCAGCATGTCGATGCGCGCCAGACGGTCGTCTCCGAATACGCGGATTTTGATGAGCCCATGAGCATCGAGGTTGACGCCGATTTCTTTCATGACGGCATCGGTCAGTCCGGCATCGCCGATCATGACGACCGGGTTGAGATTGTGAGCCTGTGACCGGAGCAGGCTGCGTTGTGCAGGATTCAGTTTCAACATAACATTCCTTTGAAAAACTGTATTTTACGCGAATGTCGAAAAATAAATTCAATAAAAGCTGGATGAAAAACCATCTTGGCGATCCTTTTGTTAAACAAGCGCAAAAAGATGGCTATCGTGCACGGGCGGTCTACAAGCTCAGCGAGATTGACGAGGATGCACAGCTGGTCAAACCCGGACAAGTCATTGTCGACCTGGGATGCGCGCCAGGGAGCTGGTCGCAGTATCTGGCACGCAAACTGGGCAACGGTGACGGACAGACTCTTAACGGGACGGTGATCGGACTGGATTTGTTGCCGATGGAACCTGTACCCGGTATCCATTTCATTCAGGGAGATTTTCGCGAAGAAACGGTGCTTCGTGAGCTGGAAACCCTGCTGGGCGGCAAAAAGGTCGATCTGGTACTCTCGGACATGGCGCCCAATCTTTCCGGCATCGCTTCAGCCGATGCCGCGCGTGTGGAGTATCTGATGGAGCTGGCGCTCGATTTCGCCATGGCGCACCTGAAACCTTCCGGTGCCTTGCTGGTCAAGTGTTTCAACGGCAGCACCTATAACGATATCCTCAAAAGATTCCGCGAAACTTTTGTGACGGTTACGCCGAAAAAACCGAAAGCCAGTCGCGATTATTCGTCCGAAATTTTCCTTCTGGGCAGGAAATTGCGGTAATTGAAAAAATAAACCATTGATATTTATCGTTGTTTATCCAATTCCAATTTCTGGAAGAGCGGTTCTGTACGGCATGTCCTTCGCGTTTTTTTGTGGCATATGCCGGATTTGCCGTCCACCGTTCATATGATGATGGCAGATGCATCAAAATGATTGTAAAATGACTTATCTATCTGTAATCGATATTGACGCACGGGCGTCTGAGGAGTCTTTGTGAACAATATGTTTGTCAGGGTAGGCGTTTGGACTGCCATCATCATCGTCCTGATTACGACCTTCAAACATTTCATGGATCGTAGCAATACGGTGAATATTGAACCGATCAATTATTCGCAGTTCCTGGATGACGTACGTTCGAGGCGGATCAAGGATGTTGTGATCGAGGATCGCTCTATCGTCGCCACGACGGTTGACGGCAAGAAGGTCAAGACCGGGGTGACGTATCTTGACCGGGGACTTGTCGGCGATCTGGTCGATAACGGCATCCAGTTCGATGTCAAACCACCGGAAGAACCGTCTTTCTGGCTGTCGCTTTTGACGTCATGGTTCCCGATGCTGCTATTGATCGGGGTCTGGATATTTTTCATGCGACAAATGCAGGGAGGCGGGAAAGGCGGAGCGTTCTCGTTCGGCAAGTCCAAGGCGCGCATGATCGACCAGAAAAACAATACGGTGACCTTCAACGATGTGGCGGGTTGCGACGAGGCCAAGGAAGAAGTGCATGAGGTCGTGGATTTCCTGCGCGATCCCGGCAAGTTCCAGAAACTGGGCGGCCGTATTCCTCGCGGTCTGTTGCTGGTCGGTCCTCCGGGTACCGGTAAAACGTTGCTGGCTCGTGCGATTGCAGGCGAAGCCAAGGTGCCGTTTTTCTCCATTTCCGGTTCTGACTTCGTGGAAATGTTCGTCGGTGTGGGTGCTTCCCGTGTGCGTGACATGTTCGAAACGGCGAAAAAACATTCGCCCTGTATCATTTTCATTGATGAAATCGATGCGGTCGGTCGTCATCGTGGTGCAGGCATGGGTGGCGGCAATGATGAACGTGAACAGACATTGAACCAGCTGCTGGTGGAAATGGATGGTTTCGAGCCGAATTCCGGTACGATTGTCGTGGCTGCGACGAACCGTGCGGACGTGCTGGACAAGGCGTTGTTGCGTCCGGGCCGTTTCGACAGACAGGTGGTCGTCGGTTTGCCGGATATTCGTGGCCGTGAACAGATTCTCAATGTGCATATGCGCAAGGTGCCGATCGCACCGGATGTCGATCCGGGTGTTCTGGCTCGTGGTACACCGGGCTTTTCCGGTGCCGATCTGGCCAATCTGGTGAATGAGTCCGCCTTGTTTGCCGCACGTCGCAACAAGCGTCTGGTCGAAATGCAGGATTTCGAGGATGCCAAGGACAAGATCCTGATGGGACCGGAACGCAAATCGTTCGTCATGCGTGAGGAAGAGCGGACGAATACCGCCTATCACGAAGCCGGCCATGCGGTGGTCGCCAAGTTGTTGCCGAAGGCCGATCCGGTTCACAAGGTCACCATCATGCCGCGCGGTCATGCGTTGGGGTTGACATGGCAGTTGCCGGAACATGATCGTATCAATATGTACAAGGACAAGATGCTGGAAGAAATCGCCATCCTGTTCGGCGGTCGCGTTGCTGAGGAATTGTTCATGCATCAGATGTCTACCGGTGCTTCCAACGATTTCGAACGTGCCACCAAAATCGCACGTGCGATGGTGACACGCTACGGTATGTCGGAGACGCTGGGTACAATGGTCTATGAAGATACTGAACAGGAAATGTTCTATGGCGGGCGTATGTCTGCCAAGACGGTATCCGAAGCGACACAGCAAAAGGTCGATAACGAAATCCGCTCCATTCTGGATCAGCAGTATGCATTGGCTCGCAAGTTGCTGGATGAAAACCGCGACAAGGTCGAGCGGATGGCGAAGCTGTTGCTGGAATGGGAAACACTGGATTCCGATCAGGTCAACGATATTATGGATGGGGTGGACCCACGTCCACCGAAGTCTGTGCCTCCAAAGTCGCAGGATTCCGGTGGGTCGGAAATCACAGAGAACGCGACAGCTGCAATCTGATTTTTCCGGAATGTTTCAAAGGGCGAGCGTGTCTCGCCCTTTTTTTGAACAGCTATCATGAAATATTTTCAGTGTGGGCGTTACCGTTTTGGTCTGGATGGCGAGGAAGCCAGACCTCTGGTGATGGGGATTCTCAATGTAACCCCGGATTCTTTTTCGGACGGCGGACGTTATGATTCGGTGCCTGCAGCGATTTCACGTGTCGAGACGATGATTGGTGAAGGTGTCGATATCATTGATATCGGTGCGGAGTCATCGCGCCCGGGTGCTGCAGCCGTCTCTCTTCAGGAAGAACTGGAACGTGTCATGCCCGTCATCGAGGCCTTGAAGGATTGTGGTCGTCCCTTGTCTGTCGATACGTACAAACCGGAAGTCATGGCGGCGGCGCTGGCATCCGGAGCGGATATGATCAACGATATTTGCGGTTTTTCAACGGAAGGGTCGCTAAAGGCTGTCGCACCGTATGATTGCGGTTTGTGTGTGATGCATATGCAGGGCGAACCCGGTACGATGCAAAACAACCCGCATTATGGAGATGTGGTAGCCGAAGTGTCGGATTTTCTGGAACGACAGGCCACGAAGCTGGTAACGGCAGGTGTGGCACGCAATCGTATCTGTCTGGACCCGGGTTTCGGGTTCGGGAAAACGCTGGACGATAATCTGGTGTTGCTCAGGAATCTGGATGTTATATGCAAGCGGCTGGATTTGCCGGTGTTGGCCGGATTGTCGCGCAAATCGGTCGTTGGAGCGCTGACGGGCAAGCCGGTCGACAAACGATTGGCAGGCAATCTTGCAATCGCCTTGTCTGCCGTTTCGCACGGTGCGAGTATCGTGAGGGTACATGATGTCGGTGAGACGGTTGATGCCCTGAAAGTCTGGCTGGCAACGCAGTAATGATATTGGAGACTGACTATAAAATGAAACGTCGATATTTTGGAACGGATGGTGTGCGCGGCCGGGTCGGTGATGCGCCTATTACGCCCGATTTTGTCATGAAACTAGGTTATGCGGCTGGCAAGGTGCTGACGCGGACGGCCACGTCTTCCGGAACGCCGGCCGTACTGATCGGCAAGGATACCCGTATTTCCGGATATATGCTGGAGGCTGCCTTGCAGGCCGGTCTTTCGGCTGCCGGTGTGGATGTCGTGTTGTCCGGTCCGATGCCGACCCCTGCGGTGGCATATCTGACGAGGGCCTTGCGTCTGGCTGCCGGTGTCGTCATTTCTGCATCGCATAATCCTTATTACGATAACGGTATCAAATTCTTTTCGGCATCCGGCAACAAATTACCCGATGATATGGAATTCGAGATCGAATCGTTGATCGACAAACCGATGGATTGTGCCAGTTCCGAGATGCTGGGCAAAGTCAGAAGGCTAGATGATGCACAGGGACGATACATCGAGTTTTGCAAGAGTACATTTCCTTCCAGCTATGATCTGCGTGGTCTGAAAATCGTTGTGGATTGTGCAAACGGCGCAGCCTATCATATTGCGCCGTGCGTATTTCATGAACTGGGGGCCGATGTCGTGACGATCGGTACGACGCCTGACGGACTCAATATCAACGAACATTGCGGTGCGACATCTGTGGATGCGCTGGTCGCCGCAGTGCTGGAAAACGGCGCAGACCTTGGTATCGCGCTGGATGGCGATGCAGACAGGCTGGTAATGGTCGATTCTGTCGGACGTGTCTATAACGGCGACCAGCTCTTGTACCTGATTGTCAAGGACAGACTGGCTTATAGCGATGTCAAGGGGGTAGCCGGTACATTGATGACCAATATGGGGCTGGAAATCGCTTTCCGCGAAAAACAAATCGGTTTCGTTCGTGCGAACGTGGGTGACCGTTATGTCCTGGAAGCGCTTCTGGAAAAGGGCTGGTTGCTGGGTGGCGAAGGCTCCGGACACCTGATTTGTCTGGACAAGCATACGACTGGCGATGGTATTATTTCGGCCTTGCAGGTGCTGGCGGCATTGCGGCGTCACAAGACAACTTTGCCGGCCTTTATCAGCGAGCTGAAACTGTTTCCGCAAACGCTCGTCAATGTCCGTATCCGGCCGGGTTTCAACTGGAAAGAAAATGCGGCATTGCAGGCTGAAAAACAGGCGGTCGAGCGGATTCTGGGGGACAATGGTCGTGTGCTGATCCGGCCATCCGGTACAGAACCGCTGTTGCGCATCATGGTTGAGACGGAAAATGCAGAGGAAGCGCAAACACTAGCCGAACGTATCGCTGCAGTATGCCGTGCCGAAGTGGCCAGATGATCCTGTATATCGCCTGATTCGGCTATGTATGCGTGTATGACTGCGCGCGCAGGGTCAAGCGTTCTTGCAGGTATCATGGCATAACAGACATCTGCAAGAACATTATTGCGGGTCGCTACCCGGTGCGTGGTCATACTCCAACGAAAGCGCGAAAAGATAGGCCGGGTAATTGATTTTATATGTCAGTAACGGTATCATTTCAACCTTCGGGGCGTAGCGCAGCCTGGTAGCGCAACTGGTTTGGGACCAGTGGGTCGGATGTTCGAATCATCTCGCCCCGACCAATTTTCCGAAACAGGCTGTCGCCGACAGCCTGTTTTTTGTTAGCGGAAAAAGTCGTTTATAATAACTGTCATAATCGTCAGTTTGTCTCTTACCTGCCCTTAGCTCAGCTGGATAGAGCAACGGCCTTCTAAGCCGTAGGTCAGTGGTTCGAATCCACTAGGGCAGGCCATAAAAATCAATCACTTATCT
>CASETG010000021.1 GCA_949290765.1 Oxalobacter formigenes
TCGCGTGTCGAACAGCTGCAAAAGGATGCCATTCCCAGCACGACCGTGATTTCGTCCGAGACGATCCAGAACAAGAAACTCGCCGATTTGCCGTCCTTGTTGAAAAGCGAGGCCGGGATCGATTTCGCCAGAACGGGCGGCAGAGGGCAGACGACGTCCGTTTTCATGCGCGGTGTCAATTCCAGACAGTTGCTCGTCATCGTCGATGGCGTACCGATCCAGGACGGGAACGAACTCGGAACGCCGCTGATTCTGGAGCATTTGCAGCCTGACCAGATCGACCATATCGAAGTGGTGCGCGGCAATGTTTCCGCCATTTACGGCTCCGGTGCGATGGGTGGTGTCATCCAGATTTTCACCAAGCAGGGTACCGGCAAACCGACGGCGAATGTGTTTGCGGAATACGGCTCGCACGATACGACCAAGGTCGGCGCCGGTGTTTCGGGCAAGACGGAAGGGGGAACGAGCTTCGCGTTGTCGGCGACACGTTTCAGAACCGACGGGATTTCCGCGATGAATACGAAACATTATCCCAACGAAAATTCCGATGACGATTACGATCGCAATCTCAGTATCAATGCATCTCTTTCGCAAAAGCTCAATGAAGATCATGAACTGGGCGTGAAGTTGTATATGTATGATGCCAAGTTCGAGTATGACGGCGGTGGCTGGGGAACACCGGGACAGAATGACTGGGGCAAGTCGAAACAGTGGATCGGTTCGGTTTACAGCAAGAACCGGATTACCAAAGACTGGCTTTCGACCGTGACCTTGTCGCAGGCTGAACATCGCCGTGAATACAATACGGAATATGAGTACGGCGGCGATTATCAGTCTGTCATGAAAACGGAAACCAGCATGCTGCAATGGAACAATACGGTTGCCTTGTCGCCTGACTGGATGTTGACGGCGGGACTGGATGCAGCTGCCGAAAAGGTAAGAAACGATGATGAGTCGCATAGCCGCGACAGATACAGCGCGTTTGCCGGGTTGCTCGGCAAGATAGGGGATCACAATATCCAGGCCAATGTCCGTTATGATCATGTCGATGACGCCGGTTCGGATACGACCGGTTATCTGGGCTATGGCTATGACCTGACGCCGGAATGGAAGCTGCTTGCCAGTGTTTCGACTTCGTTTCTGGCGCCGAATCTGTACCAGCAATATGATCCATATAGCGGAAACGAAAATCTGGAGTCGGAACATTCGACCAATTACGAAGCCGGTATCCAGTATGCCAAAGGCAAGAATTTGATCCGGTTGAGCGTGTTTGAATGGCATACGCGCAATCTGATCGACTATGTTGCGACCGGTTACTATACCGGTGAGTATTCCAACGTGGGACGTGCCAAGAATACGGGTGCGGAACTGACGGCGCAGACCGAAGTGTTCGGACTGGATGTGGGCTCGACCATGACCTGGCAGAATCCGAAGGATCGTGAAACCGGCGATCAGCTCGACAGACGGGCCAAGTTCTTCGGTACGTTGAATGTGTCGAAGACTTACGGTAAATGGTATATGGGTGGCGACCTCCAGTACACCGGTCACCGTCCGGATGGCGACCATGATCTGGGCTCTTACACGCTGGTCAACCTCAATGCCCGCTACAACATCACCAAGGAAGTGTCGTTGTATGCCCGTATCGAAAACCTGTTCGACAAGGAATACGAAACGGCATACGGTTACAACCAGATGGACCGTGCGGCCTATGTCGGCGTGAATGTGAAGATGTAATAGAATATGCCCCTGTTCGGAAAACGGAAAACGGAAAACGGAAAACGGCAGGGGATATGTCTGGTACACACCGATACGAAAACCGGTTTGTCGGCTTGCGCCGGCGAACCGGTTTTTTCTGTGCCTTGTTGCCGCTTCTGGCAGGCGGTGTGATGCCGGATGCGCTTGCGCAGGAAAACAATGAAGAAGATGCGATGCTCTCGCCGGTGGTGGTGACGGCTTCGCGTGGCGACCGGCTGGAAGAAAACGCGATTGCCTCGACGACGGTCATTACCGCGCAGGCGATCCAAAACAGGCGGCTGGCCGATTTGCCGTCCATTCTGCGCAGCGAGGCGGGTATCGAGTTCGACCGGATGGGTGGGCCCGGGATGGTCACGTCGGTTTATATGCGGGGCGGCAATGCCAACCGCGTGCTGGTGCAGATCGACGGCGTGCCGGTCAATGATGGTTCCGTGATGGGGTCTGCGGCCTTGCTCAGTCATCTCCAGCCGGATCAGATCGAACGTATCGAGGTGGTGCGGGGCGATGTGACCGCCATTTACGGCGGGGGTGCGTCCGGCGGTGTGATCCGGATTTTCACGAAGCAGGGCGAGGGCAAGCCTTCGGTCAGTCTGTTCGGGGAGTATGGCAGTCGCGATACATCCCGTATGGGAGCGGGTGTTTCCGGCAGGGTGAACGATACGCGGTTTTCGCTGTCGGCCATTCATTCGGAGACGGACGGGTTTTCCACGATGTCGTCCTCGAAAAATCCGCTGGTCAACGGCGACAGGGACGGCGACCGGTTCGATACGGTCAGCGGCAGTTTGTCGCACCGATTCGGTATGGATGGCGAGATCGGTGCAAGATGGTATTTCAGTGATGCACGGTATGATTACGATGTCGGCAGTGGTCCGGACGAGATCAATACGGGCGAAAACCGGCAGTGGGTCGGCGCGCTGTATGGCAAAAAGCGGATGACGGCGGACTGGTTGTCGAGCGTGACGCTTTCACGCATGGAAATAGACCGGCATTACGAAACGGAAAACGGTCTGGTCAGACCGCCCATGAATTGGGGCGGGACGATGTTGCCGGCGTATGACCCGAACGGGACTTCGGATTCCAGGACGGAACATACGTTGTTGCAGTGGCAAAACGATGTGGCGTTGTCCGGTGACTGGAGTGCGACAGCCGGCGCCGATGTGGCGCATGAACGTTCGGAATCCGGAAAAAACGGGGTGGACAGTGTGGCGAGCCGCAACCGGTACAGTCTGTACGGCGGTGTGTCGGGCAAGACAGGGATGCACGACTGGCAGGCGAATGTCCGTTACGATCAGGTCGACGATGCCGGTTCGGAATGGGCGGGGTATCTGGGGTATGCTTGGCGGATGGCGCAGGACTGGAAACTGACGACTTCGGTTTCGTCTTCGTTTCTCGCGCCGAGTCTGTACCAGTTGTATAACCCGATGTACGGCAATACGCAGTTGAAGGCGGAAACGTCCCGTGCGGGCGATGTCGGTATCGAATATGCCGCAGGGGTGACTCGGGTACGGCTGACGGCATTTGCATGGTACACGCGCGATCTGATCGATTTCGATTCGGATTTGCGCTATATGAATATCGGCAAGGCGCGCAATCGCGGGCTGGAGCTGACCGGACGGACGGTGCTGGCGGGGCTGGATGTGGATGCTGTCGTGACGCTTCAGAATCCGGAAGATTGTTCGACAGGCGAAACCCTGTTGCGCCGGGCGCGGCGGCTGGCGTCTGTCAATGTGTCGCGGACGGCAGGACGGTGGTATGCCGGCGGCAGTGTGCAATATACGGGAGAGCGTAC
>CASETG010000022.1 GCA_949290765.1 Oxalobacter formigenes
TTCCTGCTGCTGCGCTTCCGTCAGGGATTTCACATCCGTACCCAGCGCTTCGTTGTTTTTGAATACCGAATCGCGGATTTCCAGCTTGGCGGCCTTGTTGTTGCCATAATCGCCCTTCCGGGTATCGATCGCGCCACCGGATGATGTCAGCGACTTGTTGCCGTCGAACGTCGTGCGTTCGATCACCGTATCGCTTTCCGCACCGATGAACATGGCACCACCGCCATCCGTATCGCCAACTACCGTATTACCGGTAAAGGACGAATCGGCGATCGTCACGGTACGCATGGCGGAAATCGCGCCGCCGGCATTGGCCATATTGCCCGAAAATGCCGAATTCGTGATATTGAGCGTATCGGTTGCCGTATGATCCAGTGTATGCCGCTGGCTGATTGCGCCACCCTGTGCGGCCGAGTTCGAGACGAACTGCGTATTGTCGATATTCAGGACACCGCCCGCATAGGCAATGGCACCGCCATCGCTCCATACGATATCGCTCGGTGAACTGACATCGGCAGTATAACCTGCTGTGTTGTTCGTAAAGGTCGAATCCTTGATCGTGGCGACGATTTCGGTGTTCGTATTATTGATATACATCGCACCGCCGGCATTGTCCTTGCCATCTACTGCGACCGTATTGTCGGTGAACGATGTACCGGTAACGGACAATGCTGTATTTTCAGCATAAATGGCGCCACCGATTTGACCAGCTGCATTGCCGTTGAACGCGGAATTTTCGATGGTTGCCGATCCCGCATAATCCGCATCGGTGGCATCGCCCTGAACGATGATCGCACCACCCCGCAAACCGGCCTTGTTACCGCTGAACGTGGTGTCGGCGACATTCAGCGCCGTGTACTGCGACGCGATCGCGCCACCGTAATTTCCGGCTTCATTGCCGTTGAACTGCGAGCCGGAAATCGTCACACCATGACCGTCAAGCGCATAGTACTGGCCTGCGAAGATCGCGCCGCCCCAGCTGCCTGCCTTGTTGTTTTCAAACGTCGTTCCCGTGATTTCCGTTCTGGAATCACCGGCATAAATCGCGCCACCCAGCGAACCGGCCACGTTACCCGAGAAACGCGTGCCGGAAGCGATGGTCATTTCCGCTACGTTCTTCGTATCCGTATCCAGATAAATCGCGCCACCGGATGCCCATGCGACATCACCGGATGTATTGTAGCCATTGTTTTCAAAGACGACATTTTCGCCGATATTCAGTGAACCGCCGTTCCAGGACGCAATCGCACCGCCTGCCGAACGATCGTCAGCACCGGTCAAATTACTGTTCGGCTGGTCGAGCTTGTTACCGACGAACTGTACGCCGTCTCCGATCGTTACATCACCGCCATTGTTGTAGATCGCGCCGCCGCCGTAGTTTTGGGCGGTCGAAACGTTATCCTTGAATACAACACCGTCCCCGACATTCAGATCGCCCTTGTCGTTATAGATGGCACCGCCGTTTTTTGCGGTATTGCCGATAAAAGACGAATCTCCGCTGATGGTTGTAGTCGTATCGAGAACATAAATCGCACCACCCTGCGCAACAGCGTGGTTTCCTTCAAACTTGCCGTTTTCGACATTCAATGCGTGTTCATAGCCATCTTTGTAGTCCGGATCACCTTTGGCATAAATCGCACCGCCTTTGGCATCAGAAGCGCCTTCCGCACGGTTGTTCGTAAAGGTCGAATTCGAAACCGTCAACTGCGTATCATTCTCGCCGCCCCATATGCCGCTACGGGTATAAATGGCACCACCATAAGCTGCATCGTCTCCATCGTTTTCAACAGATGCCACATTACCTTCAAAGTGTGCATTGTCGATCGTACCGCTTACACCCCAGAGAGAAACGGCGCCACCGGTCACACTACCGCCATCGGAACTGCCGGTATTGTCGATGAAGCTGGAATCGGAAACGGCGATATTGCCGACAGACTGGTAAATAGCCGAGCCCTGGGTCTGCCGTTTGCTGACGGCCTGATTACCCGTAAAGTCCGAACCGGTAACCGTCAGATTACCGCTACCGACACCGATCGCCGCACCATAAATACCATTACTATCCTTGCCATCCTGTGCGACCGATACGGTATTCTTGTCGAACGTCGAACCGCTGACCGATACATCCACTCCCGTTGCAGCGACCCCCACGGCAGTCGGACCGCCACTGGTAGATTGCAGTGTCATTTCGTTATTGCGGAATGTGGAATCCTTGACCGTCAGCGAGGATGCATCCACACCTGTGGCGGAAACCTGTGCCTTCAACGGATAATTGGATGATTCCGTCACCGAAACATTTTCATATGTCTGCCCCTCGACAATTACCGGATCGGCTGCAACCGCGACACTGCCGAAACCCATCATGGCTGCGACAGAAGCTGCCAGAACTGTGCTTTTTACGCTCTTTGGCTTTCCTCGCGTCATGCTGTTTTCGCCGCACACCATATATGATGCACGTACTTCGTTCCAAACCACCTTGAATACCTTGTTCATTGACCCTCCTTGATTCGGTATATCCACCGTCTGATTCCGTAACCGGACTCAATAATAAACCTAATACGCTAAAACATGCGGATTATTTTTGCATATTGCGTCTAATTCTAATCCGAAAAGTTACTCTGTCGCAACATTCAAACCGTCATGGGTTGTAGCGAGGAAACATCCGGAAAACGCCGCAAGCGGTCACGGCAGGCAGAAAAATCCGTGCCTTACCGGAGGAAAAGAGAGAAATGAAAACAGGAAAAGCAGCAATACCGCTTCATATCGAAAAGGGTATATCGGCAAAAAATCAGGCGTTATACGCCTAATCTTTCTTTTTACCGGCATAAAAACGCCATGCCCGAAAAGGTCGCACCATGCTTGTGAACGGACGTCATCCTTCCGGACGCTCAATGCCTGACATACCCGTATGGTTGGCATAATCTGCGATAGTCAATGCGACAATGCGATGCTGGCTGATCTCGCATCCGGCATCACGCCATATGCCTCATTCAGGTAAAAAAAAGGACCCGGAATCCTTTTCCGGGTCCCCTTCTTCTGGTGCATCTGGTTTAAATAACACCTTGTGCCAGCATTGCATCTGCAACTTTGACAAAACCGGCGATGTTTGCGCCGCTGATATAACTGACTGTTCCGTCAGCACGAGTACCGTATTTGACACATGCATTGTGAATGTTTTTCATGATTTCGTTCAAATGCCGATCCACTTCTTCGCGCGTCCAGGACAGGCGAATGGCGTTTTGCGACATTTCCAGGCCCGACGTCGCGACACCACCTGCGTTGCTTGCCTTGCCGGGAGCGTACAGAATGCGTGCTTCTTCAAACAGTTTGGCCGCTTCGATGGTCGAAGGCATGTTGGCGCCTTCCGCCACGCAGATCACACCGTTCTTGATGAGTGTCTTCGCATCGTTTTCGTCCAGTTCGTTCTGCGTTGCGCATGGCAATGCAACATCGACCGGAACATTCCATGGTCTTGCATTCGGGATGAACTGTGCGCCGACTTCAGCGGCATATTCACTGCAACGGCCATATTTGACGTTCTTGATTTCCATCAGTTTGGCCAGTTTTTCCGGCGTAAAGCCTGCTTCGTCGACAACCGTGCCGCCCGAATCGGATACCGTGACGACCTTGGCGCCCAGCTGCATGGCTTTTTCAACTGCATACTGTGCGACATTGCCGGAACCGGAAACGGAAACACGCATGCCCTTGAGATTCTTGCCGACACGTTTGAGCATTTCTTCAACGAAATAAACCGTACCGTAACCCGTTGCTTCCGGACGAATCAGGGAACCGCCGAAGGACAGGCCCTTGCCGGTGAATACGCAATCCGTACGATTGGCCAGTTTCTTGTACATACCGGTCATGAAACCGACTTCACGGCCACCGACACCGATATCACCTGCCGGAACGTCGGTATCTGCACCGACATGACGGAACAGTTCGGATACGAAAGCCTGGCAGAAACGCATGATTTCATTGTCGCTCTTGCCTTTCGGGTCGAAGTCGGAACCACCCTTGCCCGCACCCATCGGCAACGTCGTCAGTGCATTCTTGAACGTCTGTTCAAAGGCCAGGAATTTCAGGATGGACAGGTTGACGGACGGATGGAAACGCAAACCGCCCTTGTAAGGACCGATCATGGAACTGTGCTGGATACGGTAGCCACGATTGACCTGTACTTCACCCTTGTCATCTACCCAGGATACACGGAACTGAATGATGCGTTCCGGTTCTACCAGACGACGCAGCAGATTCTGATCGGCATACTTCGGGTTTTCTTCGATGAAAGGCCACAGACTTTCCATGACTTCCGTAACAGCCTGGAGAAATTCCGGCTGGTTGGGGTCGCGCTGTTTAACGCCTTCCAAAAACTCTTCAAGACTCTGTTTCATTGAAACATCCAATCAAAAAATTAACAATCGAACAATGCTTGAGGCAAACCATCACCCTGCCATTTTCATGGCATGCCGGGTGTCTTGCGGTTTTGCCGGTGCTTTTCCCATCATGGGCCGTTTATTTTGCCTTTTATGGGACGTTAATTATTGCAAGATAATGCACGCAAGTAAATGCGCGGAAAGGCATTATCCTGCTTCGCATGATGGTTTCGCCCGCTTTTCCTGCACAGGCTGGAGGATAACTTTCCGGCCGCACTGTCCGGTCATTCGTGACGGCACGATGATTTGCCGGCTGCCTTCATGAGATGCGTGTCATTAAATTTATCCAAAGAACCTGCAAGTTGTTACAATGTGTTTTTTGTCACTAACATTCTTACCATGATCGACATTCAGCTCCTTCGCAAGGATATTGATGCTGTCGCGGCCAGGCTGAAAACCCGCAATTTCGACCTGGACGTCGCCACGTTCAACTCACTGGAAGCGGAACGCCGCCGGCTGCAAACCCGGACGGAAGAAATGCAGGCACGCCGCAACGCGCTTTCCAAACAGATCGGCATTCTCAAAAGCAAAAAGGAAGACACTTCCGCAGTGATGGCCGAGGTAGGCAGTATCGGCGACGAACTCAAGGCCAATGAAACGGCGCTTTCCGAATTGCAGGCCCGTTTGTCCGAATTCATGCAATCCATCCCGAATCTGCCGCACGAATCCGTTCCCGTCGGCCCGGATGAATCCGCGAATGTGGAAGTCCGCCGTGTCGGCACGCCGCGCACCTTCGATTTTGAAGTCCGCGACCATGTGGATGTCGGTGTGCCGCTCGGACTGGACTTCGAAACCGCAGGCAAGCTGACCGGTGCACGTTTCTGCGTCATGCGCGGCAACATGGCACGCCTGCACCGCGCGCTTGCACAGTTCATGCTGGATGTCCAGACGACAGAGCATGGCTATACCGAATGCTACACCCCGTATATCGTCAATGCCGACAGTCTTTACGGTACCGGCCAGCTGCCGAAGTTCGCCGATGACCTGTTCGCCGCGCGAAAAGGTGGCCAGAACGGCGAAAATGAAAACCTGTATCTGATTCCGACTGCCGAGGTTACACTGACCAATACGGTGCGCGGCGAGATTCTTTCCGCCGACCAGCTGCCGATCAAACTGACGGCACATACGCCCTGTTTCCGCTCGGAGGCAGGCAGCTATGGTCGCGACACCCGCGGCATGATTCGCCAGCACCAGTTCGACAAGGTCGAGATGGTTCAAATCGTCCACCCCGAAAAATCCTATGAAGCCCTGGAAGATATGGTGAAAAACGCCGGACGGATTCTCGAAAAACTGGGACTGCCGTACCGTGTCGTCTCTCTCTCGACGGGCGATATGGGTTTTTCTGCTGCAAAGACTTACGATCTGGAAGTCTGGCTGCCTGCCCAGAACACCTATCGTGAAATTTCTTCGGTCTCGAATTGCGAAGCGTTTCAGGCGCGTCGCATGCAGGCACGCTTCCGCAACGACAAGGGACGCCCCGAACTGGTGCATACCCTGAACGGTTCAGGCCTCGCCGTGGGGCGTACACTGGTGGCATTGCTCGAAAATTTCCAGCAGGCCGACGGCAGTGTGACGATTCCGACGGCATTGCAACCCTATATGGGTGGCCTGACCCGATTGACGCCTCCGGCCACCGCGAAAAAATAATCCGGCAGTATCCGGGAACCGGTATCATCCGGTCCACTGACAAAAAGCCATCCTGTCATACAGGATGGCTTTTCTTTTTCCTTCGCACCACGAGTTGTCATGCTCGGGATTCACATCGAAAAAAAACGCCATGACCGTGCAAGGTCATGGCGTTATCCGGACAAGACTGTCGTGAGGGTTTTCTTTTAACCTCAGTAACCGATGGCCAGTCCATCACCACGCGGGTCGGTCGCGCTGTAACGCAAGCCGGTTTCCGGGTCGATCATGATCGCACCGGCATGTCCCATGGCATCGGTATAGTCATCGACACGTGCGACAGGGTGTCCGCGCCGTTTCATGTCATCCAGCGTTTCTTGCGGAATGCGGCCTTCCATCTTGAGGTCGTTGGATGCTGCGCCCCATGTCCGGCCATGCAACCAGCGAGGTGCCGCTACGGCGTCCTGCGGGAACATGCCGAAATCGACGATACGGGTTGCGATGGCGGCCTGTGTCTGCGGCTGTCCTTCTCCACCCATGGTGCCATAGACCAGGAAGGGCTTGCCGTCTTTAAGCAACATGGCGGCATTCAGTGTATGGAAAGTCCGTTTGCCGGGTTCCAGATGATTGACGTGTGCCGGGTCGAGCGAGAAGAAACTGCCGCGGTTCTGCAACAGCACACCGGTTCCTCCGGCAACGATGCCCGATCCGAAATCATGGTAAATACTCTGGATGAGGGATACGGCATTGCCGTCCTTGTCCACGACGCCGATCCAGACGGTATCGCCCTTGGGATCAAGCGGTTTGACGGTGGCGGCGGCCTTGTTCATGTCGATACGGGCTGCCTGATCCTTGCCGTGCTGCACGGACAAGAGATAGTCCAGCGGAATCGGCGAGAACTTCGGGTCGGTCAGATATTTGTCACGGTCTGCGAATGCCTGCTTGGTGGCTTCGACCATGACATGATAGTAGTCCGCCGTTCCTTCACCGAGTTTGGCGACATCGATATTGTTGAGGACATTGAGAATTTCCAGCGATGCCATGCCCTGGGTGTTGGGCGGCAGATTGTAGGCGGTATAACCACGGTATTTAACCGTCAGCGGTTCGACCCAGTCTGCCGTATGGTTGGCGAAATCTTTCATCGTCAGCACACCGCCGTTCTTTTCCAGATCGGCCACAATCTTTTCGGCGATTTCACCGCGGTAAAAGACATCGGCTCCCTTTGCTGCAATCAGTTCATAGGTGTGTGCCAGTGCCGGCAATTTGATGATTTCCCCGACCTTGTAGGGAGAGCCGTCCGGTTTCAGATAAGTCTGTCTGAAACCGTCGAAACGCTGGAGATTCCTGAATTCGGAATCGGACGGGTCCACGTTGATGGCTTCCCAGCGCGCCAGTGACGGTGTAACCGGGAATCCGTCGCGCGAGTAGAGAATGGCACTGTCGAACAGTGATTTCCATGGCAACCCCGGATTGCTCATGTTTTTGTGCGCATACCGGTAAGCGGCATCCCATCCGGACACCGTACCCGGTACCGTATTGGCGGCCAGATACCCTCTTGACGGTATCTTGTCGTAACCTTTCTGCTTGTAAAACGCGATGCTGGCCTTTTCACCCGCACGGCCACTGGCATTGAGGGCTTTGACCTCTTTCGTTTTCGCATTGTAAATCAGCCAGAAATTGTCACCGCCCAGCGTGGTCATCTGCGGATAGACGACATTCATCGTGGATGCGACGGCAATCGCGGCATCGACGGCATTGCCGCCTTTTTTCAGGACTTCCAGACCGGCGACAGACGCCAGGTAATTGGGAGATGTGACTGCACCGTACTTGGTAATGGGATTGATGCAGCGCGATGGGGTATCGCAATATTTCCCCGGAGATTTTTCAGCCGATACGGAACCGGCGGCAGACAAGCAGGTTAACGCCATAACTGACACCATAAAAGTTTTCAATCGTTCTCTCATAAAACATCTCCAATGATAGATGAAAACACGAAAAAATTCCTGTGAGAAACGTCAAGCATGAATCATGCCAGTTCATTATCCATCAAATCAGCCGCAAACACATAATGTGTAAAAAGTCGTTTCATGCATCTTGTCATCTCCAGACATACCGCCGGAGATTTTTCCGTCTCGCGGCATATTGCCTTATCCAAAATGGTTTATAGTTACCGTTTTCCGTTTCGGTCTTTGGGTTGCCTGCCGGAACATACTGTCCAACCGGATATCGAAAAACATCCATGCTGAAATCAATCTGTATTTATTGCGGCTCGTCGATGGGCACTTCCGAACTGTATGCCGATGCGATGCGTCAGCTGGCACATGAAATGATCAACGAAAACATCGCGCTGGTCTATGGTGGCGGCAAAGTGGGGCTGATGGGTATTCTTGCCGATGAAATGATTCGTCTCGGCGGCGAAGTCACAGGGGTCATTCCGAAAGATCTGGTGGACAAGGAACTGGCGCACGAAGAACTGACGCGGCTTTACATCGTCAAGGACATGCACGAACGCAAAGCCATGATGGCGGATCTGGCAAACGGTTTCATCGCCGCACCGGGCGGCATCGGAACCATGGAGGAACTGTTCGAGACATCCGCATGGTTCCAGCTGGGATTGCACGACAAACCGATCGGCATTTTCAACGTCAATAATTATTACGATTGCCTCATCAATCTGGTCAACCACTTCGCCAGCGAAGGCTTCGTACAGGAAAAATATTCCGAATCGCTGGTCATCGAATCCGATCCGAAAGAATTGCTGAGCCGTCTGCGAATCGCCGCGACCCCGAAAGAAAAACCGGCCCGCGCTCCGGGCCGTTTCCTGATTTAGCCCAGCACCTGCATCGCCTGTTCCAGATCGGCGATCAGGTCTTGCGGGTCTTCCAGCCCGATATAGAACCGGATCAGCTGATGTTGTCTGTCCGTCCAGTCGCGCCTGTCGGGACGGATACGGTACGGAACGGCCAGGCTGTGCGTTCCGCCCCAGCTGAATCCCAGACCGAACAGTTTCAACGATTCGAGAAACCGGTCGGTCTGGGCCTCGGTATAGCGTTCATGGAACAATACGGAAAACAGGCCGCTTGCTCCCGTGAAATCGCGCAGGAAACAATCATGTCCCGGACAATCCGGAAAAGCCGGATGCAATATCTTGCTGATTTCAGAGCGTTCCTTGAGCCAGCGTGCAACCTGCATCGCGGATTCACCACTCTTTTCAAAACGGACTTTCATGGATGACAGGCTGCGCAACACCATATAGGCATCGTCCGCACCGACCCCCATCCCGAGACGCATATGCGCCATGCTGATACGGCGGAAGAGTTCGTCATCACGGGTGATGACTGCCCCCATCAGCAAATCGGAAGCTCCGCCCTGATATTTCGTCACGGCCTGCACGACGATATCGGCGCCATGTCCGAACGCATCGAACGCCAGTCCAGCCGACCAGGTATTGTCCAGCACGACAAGCGCCCCCCTGTCGTGTGCCGCACGGCAAATCGCCGGAATATCGGGGACTTCCATCGTGACCGAACCCGGTGTTTCCGTCCAGACCAGACGTGTATTGTCCTGCAACAGGGAAGCGATCCCCTCGCCCGCCATCGGGTCGTAATACCGCACGCTGACTCCGAAATCCCGCGCGAGCCAGTCGCCCAGTTCACGGTTCGGGTTATAGATGTTTTCCGGTATCAGCACGTCATCGCCGCTTTTAAGAAAAGCGAAATCGACGACGGTGATTGCGGCCAGTCCGCTGGGAGCCAGAACGGCATGCTTTCCCCCTTCGATTTCGGCCAGCTGCGCTTCCAGCGTGAACGTCGTCGGCGTACCGTGCAGTCCGTAAGTATAGGCGTCACGCCCTATCCACTGCCGCGAACGCAAGGCATCCACACTATCGAACAATACTGTCGAAGCGCGATATGTCGGCTCCGGAAAAGCGCGGAATCCTGACGGCGCGACATAGTCGCTGTGATTGATTCGTGTATCTTTTGAAAACGGTTTGCTCATGACATCCTCACTTGTTTTTTCCTGTTACCGTGCCGCCTTGCTTTTCGCGGGCAAAGGCTGCATTTCCCCCCACAGATCGTGCGCATCCGCATCCTGAATGAGGACATCGACAAACTCTCCCGGCATCAGTTTGCGCCGCATGCCTTTCGGCTTGCGGACATAGACGACGCCATCGATTTCCGGTGCATCGGCAAATGAACGGCCGACTGCGCCACCCCGGACGGTCTCATCGACCAGCACCCGCACGGTTTTTCCGATTTTCGCCTGCAAGCGCTCATGCGATATGCCTTCCTGCAACTGCATCAGGCGCGCGCGTCTTTCTTCCCTGACCTCGTCGGGTACCGCCCCCGGCAAATCGTTGGCCTGTGCACCCTCCACCGGCGAATAGGCGAAGCATCCGAGCCGGTCGATTTGCGCTTCCCCGAGAAAGTCGAGCAGGTATTCGAATTCCGCTTCGGTCTCGCCAGGGAATCCGGTAATGAACGTGGAACGGATGGTGATATCAGGGCACATTTTCCGCCATGCGGCGATTTGTTCAAGATGCCTTTCCCCGCTGGCGGGGCGTTTCATGCGCCGGAGGACATCGGGATGGGCATGCTGGAACGGTACGTCCAGATACGGAACGATTCCGCCCTCGTTCATCAGCTCCAGCAAATCATCGATATGCGGATAGGGATAAATGTAGTGCAGGCGCACCCACGCATCGTATTTTTGCGCCAGCTTGCCAAGCTGTCTTGCCAGCTCCGTGATATGTGTCCTGAGCGGACGGCCCTTCCAGAATCCTGTCCTGAAGCGGATATCCAGACCATATGCGCCGGTATCCTGCGAAATGACCAGCAACTCTTTCACGCCGGAAGCAAAAAGCATTTCCGCTTCATCGAGTACCTTGCCGACAGGATACGATACCAGTGGCCCGCGCAGGTCGGGAATGATGCAAAACGTGCAGTGATGGGCGCATCCTTCCGAGATTTTCAGATAGGCATAATGCCGCGGCGTCAGCTTGATGCCCTGCGGCGGAACGAGATCGATGAATGGTTCATGCGGACGCGGCAGATAACGATGAACGGCATCCATCACTTCTTCCACCGAATCCGGCCCTGTCACCTCAAGCACATCCGGCAACAGCCGTTTGACAAGGCCATTGCCCTGCCTGTCTTTTTTGGCGCCGAGACAGCCGGTCACGATGACTTTGCCGTTTTCGCTCAGCGCTTCGGAAATCGCTTCTATCGATTCTTCCTGCGCCGCGGTGATGAATCCGCAGGTATTGATGATGACCAATCCGGCATCTTCGTAGGTTTCCGCCGTCTCATATCCTTCCGCACGCAACCGTGTCAGAATTTTTTCCGAATCGACCAGCGCCTTCGGACATCCCAGAGATACAAACCCGATCGTTTTCCGTTTATCCATTTTCACTCACTGAATTATTGCATCTTCGTACGCCGTCTCCGGCGGCGCTGTTCATTGTTTCCCACCCGACTTGTCTATCCAGATGCCGGTCGCCATTCTGCCGGTCACTCCGTCGCGCCGGTAGGAATAAAAACGCGCCGCATCGGAAACCGTGCAAAACCCGCCGCCATAGACCTGCATGACGCCAGCCTGATGCAGGGTCAGCCGCGCCAGCGCGTAAATATCCGCGAGATATTTTCCGTCCTTTTCCTCACGCTTTTCAAACGCTACCGACAAACGCCCGTCTTTCTGCACAAAGGCTTCCCGCACATCCTCGCCGACTTCAAACGCATCCGGCCCGATGGCTGGCCCCATCCATGCCATGATATCCGCGCCATTCTTTTCGCTGATCGCACTCACCGCATTTTCCAGCACCCCGGCAACCAGACCCCGCCAGCCCGCATGGGCTGCTGCAACGGCTTTCCCGTCATGACGGCACAGCAGTACAGGAAGGCAATCCGCCGTCATGATGACGCACACTACATCCGGCAAACAGGCAAACGAAGCGTCCGCATCGGGAACATCACCGACACGGGATGCATCGACGACGCGGTTGCCATGCACCTGATTGAGCCAGACCGGCTCGGAAGGCAAAAAACGTCTTAGCAATGCCCTGTTTTCGTGCACGATGCGTGCATCATCTCCTACATGCAAGCCGAGATTGAGCCCGCCATCCCCTTTTTCCAGCCCGTGATAAGGCGCCGTGCTCAATCCGCCTGAACGCATGGTGGAAAACGCACGGATCCGGAAAGGCGCCGGCCAGTCAGGAATAATCGGATTCATACCATTGTTCCTTTTCGGAAATCATCGCCTGCTCCAGCAGTTCGCGCATGTCGTCCGGCAAGCGTGCCACCCATTCGCACAACCGGTTTTCTTCCGGATGTATCAATCCAAGCCGGAAAGCATGCAATGCCTGACGGTGAAAAACCGCAGCGGCACGTGCTTTGCCATATAGCGGATCGCCGACCAGCGGAAATCCCGCGAACTGCATGTGCACCCTGATCTGATGGGTTCTTCCGGTTTCCAGCCGGCATTTTATCAGGCTGACCGGATTGTCATGATACATGCCGGTTTCCAGTCGCCGGAAGTGCGTCACAGCCGGTTTGCCGGACGCTGTTTGTACGACGGCCATCCTCACCCTGTCCCGCGGATGCCGTCCGACAGGCTGATTGACCGTACCCCACGCCGGCGCCTCTCCCCATACCAGCGCAAAATATTCCCGCCTGACATCCCGCGCCTGCAACTGCCGGACAAGATGCGTTTGCGCTTCCAGCGTTTTCGCCACCACCATCAATCCGCTGGTTTCCTTGTCGAGCCTGTGCACGATACCGGCTCTGGGGATGGCGGCATTGCCCGGAAACCGGTGCAATATGCCGTTCAAAAGCGTCTTCGACCAGTTTCCCGCCGCCGGATGGACGACCAGCCCGGACGGCTTGTCCACGACGATGAGCGTCTTGTCCTCGAACACGACCGGAAAATCGACAGGCTCCGGTGCGAACGCGAGCTCTTCTTCTGCCTGTTGAGGCCAGACGACGACGGTTTCATCCCCGACCATATTCTGTCTGGCCGTGGCCGGCTTGCCATTGACCGTGACATGACCGTCGGCAATCCACTTCTGGATGCGACTGCGCGAATATTGCGAAAGCCGTCCGGCAAGAATCTTGTCCAGCCGCTCGCCCCCTTCTTTCAGGGATAAAACAAACCTGACCGGTTCCTGTTCTGTTAATATCTCATCTTCGTCCGCAACCATCGTGTTTTCAGGCGAACGTTCCGTTTTTTCGAACACAGTAAATCCTATCGGCTATAATTCTGAAATTAAACGTTTTTCCGGCCTATTTGCCATCTGCCAACATCATGCGAAAGAATCTGTTAAAGCTGTTTGCCGTATTTCTGGCCATTTCACTGTCGGCCTGCGGCATGCTTCCTGACAAAATCGACGAAACAGCATCCTGGCCCGCAGGCAAATTGTATCGCGAAGCAAAAGCGGAAATGCGAGGCGGCAATTACGAAAAAGCTATCGAATACTACGAAAAACTCGAGTCACGCTACCCTTTCGGCGTTTTCGCGCAGCAGGCGCAAATCGATATCGCCTATGCCTATTACCGCGACAACGAACCGGCACAGGCGCTGGCCGCAGTCGAGCGTTTCATCAAGCTGCATCCGAATCACCCGAACATCGATTATATGTATTATCTGCGCGGGCTGATCAACTTCAACGACCGCGTCGGCCTGATGAACTTCGCATTCCGGCAGGATTTGTCCGAACGTGACCCGAAAGCCGCACAGGATGCCTTCGACTCGTTCAAGCTGCTGGTGACACGCTATCCGGACAGCGTTTACTCACGGGATGCGATTTACCGCATGCGCTATCTCGTCACCATGCTGGCGAAATACGAAATACATGTGGCGAAATACTATTTCCGCCGCGGTGCCTATCTGGCCGCCGCGAACCGTGCGCAGCGCGCCATCACGAATTATCCGGATTCTGCCGTTGCCGAGGAAGCGCTTTATATCCTCACCGAATCGTACAGGAAACTGGGGCTGTATGACCTGAGCGACGATGCCAACCGGATTTTCAAACAGAATTTCCCGAACAGCAAGATTCCATACGGCGGCAACGTCGAGGACAACCCATGGTGGCAGTTCTGGTAATCCTTCAGGCAAATTCATTCGCTACCCGGAATTTATCGACATGACCCGACAGGTATCATCCATGACAGGCAGTTCGCTGTTTACCGTCACCGCGCCTTCCGGCGCAGGCAAGTCTTCATTGCTTGCTGCGCTGATCCGGCAAGACCCGACACTGCGCCTGTCCATATCGCACACGACCCGTCCGCCGCGCCCCGGAGAAGAAAACGGCCGTGAATATCACTTCACGACCGTTGACGACTTCAAAAAAAGGCTTGATGCAGACGAATTTCTCGAATATGCCGTCGTTCACGGAAACTACTACGGTACATCGAAACTGTCCGTTCTCGACCAGATCGGCGCCGGTCACGACACGCTGCTGGAAATCGACTGGCAGGGGGCACGGCAAATTCGCCGCCTGTTTCCCGAAACGGTCAGCATTTTCATTCTGCCGCCTTCGATCGACGTTCTGGAAAATCGCCTCAACAAGCGCGGACAGGACTCTCCCGAAATCATCCGGCAACGCATCGAGGCGGCAGGCGAGGAAATCAGGCATGCCTGCGAGGCCGATTATGTTATCATCAACGCCGATTTCGATCTGGCTTTGTCGAAACTGGCATCTATCGTCGAGACGGCACGTTGCCGGACGGCACAGCAGGCCGTCCGCAATCACGAACTGTTTTCGCAGTTCGGCATCGTTTTTCCCGACAGTCATTAAGCCGGCATCCCGATCTGTTTTGAAAGAATAAAAATGGCACGTATTACGATTGAAGATTGTTTGAAAGAAGTTCCCAACCGTTTTGAACTGACTCTTTGCGCGACTTATCGCGCCCGTCAGTTGTTGCAGGGACACACTCCCAAGGTAGAAGCCAAGGATAAAATGACGGTTTTGGCATTGCGTGAAATCGCTGCTGGTAAAATTGGTCTTGAAATGCTGAAAAAGGTGCCGAGCTAAACGCTGGTATTCCTGTAAGCCCCAAGAGGGCGCGTTTTGCCTGGTGGTTATCCCATTCACAAGACTGAGGGAGCGATTATGATGTCAACCGAAACGGCTTTATCCACCGATCAGGCGCAAACCACCATCACGGATCTGCCTACGCTGTCTACGCTGCCTGCCCTGCCGCAGGATGGCGGGGATGTTATCGTACCTGCCTTTTCCAGACCGAAGGTCGTCACTTTCTCCCATCTGGCGCAAAAGCTGGAAAAATACATTTCGCCGGCAGACATGAAACGGATTCTGGAAGCCTTCCGTTTCGCCGACGAAAAGCATCTGGGGCAAATCCGCAAGTCAGGCGAACCCTATATCTCGCATCCGCTGGCCGTCGCCGAAATCTGCGCCGACTGGAGGCTGGACGCACAAGCCATCATGGCCGCTCTCCTGCACGATGTCATCGAGGATCAGGGCGTCACACAGGAAGAACTGATCGAACGCTTCGGCGCACCGGTCGCCGCCATGGTCGATGGGCTTTCCAAGCTGGAAAAACTCCAGTTCAAGACACATGTGGACGCGCAGGGCGAAAACTTCCGCAAAATGCTCCTGGCCATGGCACGCGATTTGCGCGTCATCCTGATCAAGCTGGCCGACCGCCTGCACAACATGCGCACACTGGACGTGATGAACCGTCCGAAACGCTACCGGATCGCTCGCGAAACCATGGAAGTCTATGTCCCGATCGCGCACCGTCTCGGCATCAACAACCTTTATCGTGAAATGCAGGATCTGGCGTTTCACAACATGTATCCGTTCCGCTACGACACGCTTTCCAAGGCCATCAAGGCTTCTCGCGGCAATCGCAGGGCGCTGATCGGAAAAGTGCATGATGCCGTCAGCAGCGCGCTGGAAAAGAACGGCATCCATGCCGAAATTTACGGTCGCGAAAAAACCCTGTACGGCATTTATCGCAAAATGCGCAACCAGAACCTGTCGTTTTCCCAGGTTCTGGACATTTACGGATTCCGTATCGTCGTCGATACCCTGCCGCAATGTTACATGACGCTTGGCGTGCTTCATGCACTTTACAAACCCATTCCCGGCAAGGTACAGGACTATATCGCCATCCCGAAGCTGAACAATTACCAGTCCCTGCATACCAGTCTGGTCGGCCCTTACGGTACACCGGTCGAATTCCAGATCAGAACCCATGAAATGCACCATGTCGCCGAAATCGGCGTGGCTGCGCACTGGTTGTACAAGACGGAAAACGAAACGCTGACCGATTTGCAAAAGAACAGTCTCGGCTGGCTCCAGTCCTTGCTGGATATCCAGCAACAGACCGGCAATTCCGCAGAATTCATCGAACACGTCAAGGTCGATCTGTTTCCGGATTCGGTCTATGTATTCACACCGAAAGCGAAGATCATCGCATTGCCCAGAGCTGCCACGGCACTGGATTTCGCCTACAACATCCACTCCGATATCGGCGACCATACCGCTTCCGTCAAAATCAACAACAGTGTGGTACCGCTGAGAACCGAACTGCAAAACGGCGATATTGTGGAAGTCATCACCTCGCCGAACGCACATCCGACACCGTCCTGGCTGGAATTCGTCCGTACAGGCAAGGCGCGTTCACGAATCAGAAGCTATCTGCGCTCCATCAATCTGGCCGATTCGATCAAACTGGGACAACGTCTGTTGCAGCAATCCCTCAAATCCATTCATCTGGATGAAGCCGATGTTCCGAAACCGGTATTCGACAGGCTCCTGTATGAAACCGGCGCCAAAACGATGGACGACATCTACGCCGATATCGGCACCGGCAAACGGCTCGCCGTCCTTGTCGCCCGTCGTGTCGCAGCCCTGATCGACGAAATCAGCCGCAAGCACGGCAATGCCGTCAATGAAGAAGAGCCGCAGAAAATCGAACCGGTCATCATCTATGGCAGCGAGGGAATCAATGTCCAGCTGGCGACATGCTGTCTGCCGATTCCTGGCGACACGATCATCGGTGAACTCAACATGACCCGTGGTCTTGTTGTCCACAGTGCGGAATGCCCGCAAGCCAAAAAACTGATCGCACGCGAACCGGACAAATGGATCAATGTCGATTGGGGCGATGATCTCAATCGCGACTTCGATTGTTATCTGCGGGTACTTGTCGTCGAGGAAAAAGGGATTCTGGCGCGCGTCACATCCGAGATCAGCGGTTCGGACGCCAACATCACCGCCATCGAAATGGAAACGCAAGGCGAATTCAACCTGCTCAAATACACCATACAGGTCGAAAACCGGGTACATCTGGCACGCCTGTTGCGCCGCGTCCGACATGTACGCGGCGTGAAGAAAGTCGGTCGGGACCGCATCTGACAAGCGGCCCCTCAGAAGACGATCAGTTCAGGGTCACTTTCGCGAACTTGCGTTTGCCGACCTGTACGACGAAAGTGCCGGCTTCGAGTTTCAGGCCGCGGTCACTGACCGGCACGCTATCGACACGGACCCCTCCCTGATCCACAAGTCGCAGCGCTTCCGATGTTGAAGCACACAAACCTGCCTGTTTGAGCAACTGTCCGATTCCCAGCGGTGCCCCCGACAACGAAACCGAGGGAATATCGTCCGGTATGCCGCCACGCGAACGCGCGACGAAATCTTCCAGCGCCGCATCGGCAGCCGCCTTCGAATGGAAACGGGTGACGATTTCCTTGCCCAGTTCGACCTTGACGTCCCGTGGATTACGTCCATTGGCGACTTCTTCTTTCAGACGGGCGATTTCCTGAATGGAACGGAACGACAGCAAATCGTAATAACGCCACATCATTTCATCGGAAATGCTCATCAGTTTTCCGAACATGACGTTGCCGGGTTCGGTGATCCCGACATAATTGCCCTTGGATTTGGACATTTTTTCCACACCGTCCAGACCTTCCAGCAACGGCATGGTCAGAATGCATTGCGGTTCCTGTCCGTACAGACGCTGAAGTTCACGACCGACCAGCAAATTGAATTTCTGATCCGTACCGCCCAGCTCCAGATCGGATTTCAGCGCGACCGAATCGTATCCCTGCATGAGCGGATAGAGCAATTCATGCACGGAAATCGGGTATCCGTTCTTGAAACGCTTGGCGAAATCGTCACGTTCCATAATCCGTGCCAGCGTATATTGCGATGCCAGCTGAATCATGCCGCGTGCGCCCAGCTCATCACTCCATTCGGAGTTGTAACGAATCTCGGTTTTTTCAGGATCGAGCACCAGACTGGCCTGCGCGAAATAGGTCATGGCGTTTTCCTTGACCTGTTCGCGTGTCAGTGGCGGACGCGTCACGTTGCGTCCGCTCGGGTCGCCGATCATGGATGTGAAATCGCCGATCAGGAAAATCACCACGTGCCCCAAATCCTGAAGCTGGCGCATTTTGTTCAGGACGACGGTATGTCCAAGATGCAGATCCGGTGCGGTCGGGTCCAGTCCCAGCTTGATGCGCAACGGCTTGCCCGTCTTTTCGGAGCGCGCGAGTTTCTGTGCGAATTCGGATTCGATCAACAGTTCGTCGCACCCCCGCAAAGTAATGGCCATCGCTTCCTTGACGGCATCGGACAATGGCAATTCTTCCACAGGTTCAGACGCTGAATTTTTTTCGTTCATTTGACTTATTTACGACGGTTTGTATTGATATAATTCACTTTTCAGGCAATTTTGCCACAGGCCAATAACAAGAAAAGCATCCTGCGCAAAAAAGTCCATTCTAACTGATTGCAGCGACAAGAGGAATTTAATGCGATTTATCGACCGGGCGAAACGTGCCTTGCTGGGTACATCACAAAAAACA
>CASETG010000023.1 GCA_949290765.1 Oxalobacter formigenes
ATGACGCAAAATGGCATCGTTGAACTTGAATGCGGTTTCCAGTTCATTCAGGGTTTCGCTGTCGCATTCGATGTTCATCAGAACATAGTGGGCCTTGGCGAACTTGTTGATCATGTAGGCCAGCTGACGACGGCCCCAGTCTTCAACACGATGGATCTTTCCGCCGCGCGATGTGACATTGTTTTTGTAACGTTCGATCATGGCCGGAACCTGTTCGCTCTGGTCAGGATGAACGATAAAGACGATTTCGTAGTGACGCATGCATACTCCTTTTGGACGTTTGAATAGCCCGCCCCGGCGTCAAGTCAGGTGCGGGAAGAAGAAAATCCTGTAATTTTACCGTGTTACGTATTTCTTGGCAATATGCTTGTATGGATGCATTGTGTGTCTTCCGAAATGACGGTTTTGAACCGGTGGAAAAACGTCGGTTTCTCTTTTAGAATACTGGGTAAATGAACAGACTATAAAAATATCCAGTCAAATATTGCCAGTCATTTCCATTCCATATGAGGGCCTTATGATAAAGCTGACCGCACGGCAACAGGAAATTCTGGAGCTGATTGTCCAGTCGATCGACAAGACCGGGTTTCCGCCGACACGCGCGGAAATCGCCGCCGAGCTGGGGTTCAGGTCCGTCAACGCTGCCGAAGAACATTTGCAGGCGTTGGCACGAAAAGGGGTCATTGAAATGGTGCCCGGTATTTCGCGGGGTATCCGTCTTTTGCACGATGTGGGTCGCGTAAGTGTCGCGGAACCGGAAAAGCAGGCGCAGTTCGCAGTTCCGCTTGTAGGACGGGTTGCGGCCGGCTCGCCCATTCTGGCGCAGGAGCATGTCGAGAAAACCTATTTTCTCGATCCGTCGCTTTTTTCGGAAAAGCCGGATTATCTGCTGAAGGTCAGGGGGTTGTCGATGCGCGATATCGGTATTCTGGAAGGCGATCTCGTCGCCGTCAGGAAAACGGAAAAGGCGCGAAACGGGCAGATCGTTGTGGCGCGTCTGGGCGACGATGTGACGGTCAAGCGTTTCCGCAAGACGGGGCAGACAATCGAGCTGGTTTCCGAAAATCCCGATTTCGAACCGATACGGGTCAATACCGATGCGGACGGTTTCCGTATCGAGGGGCTGGTCGTCGGGTTGTTGCGTACCTGGCAGTGATTCATTCCCGCTGGCCAGGCGTCAGACGTTTTTCGATTTGACGGGCGATGCCGCGCAGGATGTTGACTTCTTCCGTTTCGAGACCGCTTCGTGAAAACAGTCTTTTCAGACGTGGCATCAGTTTTTTGGGGTTGTCCGGATTCAGGAATCCGATGGCGGTCAGCGCTTCTTCCAGATGGGTCAACATGCCGTGAATCTGTTCGACGGATGCCGGCTGCCCGTGAAAACCGACAGGGCTCTTTTCCGTTGCGGGCGGGTTGTTCCGCATTAGCGCGATTCGGCTTTCATAGGCCAGAACCTGAACGGCCTGCGCGAGATTGAGCGACGAATAAACCGGGTTGGCGGGAATGTGGATGAGTGCCTGGCAGGATTCGACGGCATCGTTTGGCAGGCCGTAGCGCTCGTTTCCGAATACGAGGGCACAGTCGATTCGGGGGTCGGGCAAGACGGTTTCGGCAAATTCTCTCGGCGTTATGACAGGGGGCGAAAATTCGCGCAGGCGTGCCGATACGGCAGCGGCGAACCGGCAGTTGTCCAGCGCTTTTTCGATGTCGTCGACGATTTCCGCGTTTTCCAGAATGTCCTGTGCGCCGCTGGCGAATGCGATGGCTTCTTCGTGTGTCAGGACATTGTCGAAGCGGGGGCGGACCAGTACAAGACGATGGAATCCCATGGTTTTGATGGCGCGTGCCGCAGCGCCGACATTGCCGGGATGGCTGGTTTCGACAAGGACAAAACGCAACGAGTGAAAAATGGATGTGTCGGTTTCTGGCTGGTTCATTTACAATATAAAGTTTATGAAAAACAAAACGGCATATTCCGGTCATGTCTCGCTTTTTGCCGGTTTTGTCCGTTTTCGGTGAATCATTATGACACCGTGCCTTTTTTTCCGATACGGCCGGTGCCGTTTTTATACGAATACGCTATGCAACCAATGCTTAACACGGCGGTAAAGGCTGCACGCCTTGCCGGAACGATCATCAATCGCGCTTCATTCGAGCTGGAGCAGATTGCCGTCGAACAGAAAGAACAAAACGATTTCGTCACGGAAGTGGACAGGGCCGCCGAGGCGAAGATTATCGATGTGCTGCTTTCTGCTTATCCGTCGCATGCCATTCTGGCCGAAGAGTCGGGTGCATCGAATGGCATGAACGATGAAAGCGAAAATGTCTGGATTATCGACCCTATCGACGGGACGAGCAATTTCATGCACGGTTTTCCCTGTTATTGCGTTTCCATCGCATTGCGTCAGCGCGGTGTGATCACCCAGGGCGTGATTTACGATCCCGTTCATAACGATTTGTTCACCGCATCGAAGGGGGCGGGCGCGTTTCTGAACAACCGTCGTATCCGTGTCAGCAAAACGGATCGCCTCTCCAGAGCGTTGCTTGGAACGGGTTTCGCGGGACGCAAGAAAAATCCAGAAGCGCTGAAAGAATTTCTGCGCATGTTCGAGACCATGACGATGAATTGCCAGGCAGTTCGCCGTCCGGGTTCGGCAGCGCTGGATCTGGCTTATGTGGCATGTGGGCGCTATGACGGTTATTACGAAAAGGCGCTCAATATCTGGGATATCGCCGCCGGTTCGTTGCTGGTCTCTGAGGCAGGCGGTATCGTGACCGATTTCGACGGCGAGTCCGGTTTTCTGGAATCGGGCAATATCGTGGCGGCTACGCCGAGAGTGTTCGCTCAGATGTTGCCGTTGTTGAAAGCGGCTGAATAAGACACGGCAGGTCGCTGCGCTCTTGCCTGATATGTATCCTGATTCGACGGGAAAACGGCTTGATCTGTTTTGCCAGGTCATCGACAATTTCGGTGATGCAGGGGTTTGCTGGCGTCTTGCCAGACAGCTTGCCGGTGAATACGGTTTCCGTGTCAAATTGTGGGTCGACAAACCGGCGGTTCTGCAAAAGATCTGTCCGGAAATCGTGCCGGACCGGAATGAACAGGAAGTCGCCGGTGTTTCCGTCGTGCGCTGGCCCGAGGTGTTTCCATCCGTTTCCACGGATGATATACCCGATGTGGTCGTCGAAGGGTTCGGCGCACGTTTGCCGGAGTCGTATGTCCGCCGGATGGCGGAAAGACCGCATGCGCCGGTCTGGCTCAATCTGGAATACCTGAGTGCGGAATCATGGGTCGGCGAGAGCCATCTCATGGCTTCTCCGCAGTCATGGATACCGTTGACGAAATATTTTTATTTTCCGGGATTTTCGGCCAATACCGGTGGTCTGATACGGGAAGCCGGATTGTTCGCAGAGCGTGATGCATGGCAGGCCGATTCGTCCGCGATGTCCCGTTTTTTGCCGCAGGGGATGGCGGACGGCGCGAAAGATACGGAACGTCCGCTGCTGGTTTCGCTTTTTTGTTATCCCGATGCGCCGGTATTGTCGTTGTTCGACCTGTTCGGACGATGTGGTCAAGAGGTCGTGTGCCTTGTGCCGGAAGGAGTGGCTTCAGCTGTGCTGGCGTCTTTCATGCAGCGGTCAGCACAGGTCGGTAACCGGTTCCGCAAGGGTGCATTGACGGTCAGGATATTGCCGATGGTGCCGCAGGCGAACTATGACCGTCTGTTGTGGTCTTGCGACCTCAATTTCATTCGGGGAGAGGATTCGTTCGTGCGTGCGCAGTGGGCCGCGCGTCCTTTCGTCTGGCACATTTACCCACAGGAAGAGGATGCACACCGTGTCAAGCTCGATGCGTTTCTCGACTGTTATTTGCCAGGTTTGCCAACAGCGCATGCGGAAACGGTCCGGTGTTTCTGGTATGGCTGGAACGGCTTTGACGGTATGCGTTGCGATGGCGAAACGGGTGAAAAATTTCTGGAAATTTTGCCATCATTGAAACAGTATAACCGCGACTGGGCGAAAAAATTGGCTCTCCATGCAGATTTGGCGTCCGGTTTGGTACGATTTATCAATACTTTGCGTTAAAGTATTTTTTACATTTTCATAAGCTGATTTTTTTGTTTAAAATCAATTTATTACGGTTTTTTTGTTTTCGTTTTTCGTATCCATGTCTAAACGGTGTTTAGACATGACGGGCTGAACGACATCTTTTTTGTCACGCCTATAGATGGCCGTCGTGCTGCGTTGTTTGTGTCCCAGCAGCTTCTGTGCATCGCTATGCGTGTCAGAATCGGAGGCCGCTTTGGCGCGCAAATCCCGAAACTGGAACGGCTGGAAATCAAGATTGTTTTTCTCAGCGTAAAGGATAGCCAGATTCCTTGCTCTCGCAAATTTGGTCTGTAGTGTGTTGATCCTGATGGGCTGCCCATGTTGATTGCATACCAGGGTTTTACCGACGATGTTCCGCTGTCTGATGTTATTGATAACCTGTTCGAGTTCTCCTGTCACGGCGATCCGCACAGTCTGGCCTGTCTTATGCTGAACAATGGTCAGCACATTGTCTTTGATGTCTGTCCAGCACATGTTGAGTGTGTCAGATGGTCTCTGGCCGGTGAGGTAGGCAATGCGCATCGCGTCCTGCAATGGTCGATCGGCAAATTGCATGACGAGATCGTAATCCTGATCACGCACATAGATATTTCGTCTGGAGTTACCGGACAGCTGGCGCGTCAGTCCAGTTACAGGATTCGGTGTCGTCATGTATCCTCGCAGCCTTGCCCAGTCAAACAGCATGGACAAATATCTGATTTCCATCTTTCCGCTGATTTTTGACGAGCGTTCATGATGATAGCGCAATAGATGAGCCGGTTTGATTGCGTTTATATCCATTCTGCCAAAGACAGGGGAGAGCATTTTCCACATCGCAGCATAGTTCTTGAGCGTAATGTCCGACAGACCGGATTCTTTCTTGTCTTTCGCCCATTCCCAGTATTTACCATGAACAGCCTCAATGCTGTTCTGTGCTATCGATGGTCTTCCTTCGATTTCTGCCCATTTACGTTTTGCTTCATTCAGATTTTTTCCAAGCGGGATGAGTTTCTTTTTGCCGTATTCATCACGTGGACACTCATAGTAATACCAGACTGAGACAGAGCCATCCTTTTTGATACGGGTACGCTTTGTCATACGCAAGGGCAGATCGAAGTATTTTGTTTTTCGAGCAATCATTTTTTAACTTGCGAAAAATCCGGTTCGGTTTCAAGAACAGATGCAGCTTTTCCGCTCAATCGCTGACGGCAATAGATACGACTTACAACAGGGACATTTCGGGCATTAACAAGAAAAACAAATCCTCTGTCTCTCAACCATTTGATCTGGTCTGTATTGGTTTTATAACCGGTCAACTGTGCCATTTCTTTTGGATCAAGAAACTCCCCCATCATGCCACCTTTTTCACTTCATTGTGGTTCCATTCCAGCAGGCGTTGCAGTGTATTCCAGTTGTCCACGGCGCCTTTTTTGTTCCTGGCGCTGTGAGATGCCACGCCACAGTCGCAGACGCATTGCCATGTGGTATGT
>CASETG010000024.1 GCA_949290765.1 Oxalobacter formigenes
CGAGCACGGCCATGCCTTGACCCCTGAACAACAGCATTACATCGTCAGCCTCATCATGGCATGGATACGGAAAGAAACCGGATACGACACGCCACAAAAAGCGGGCGGCGATCGCCCCACGCGCTGGCAGGCATAAAAAAAGCCGTGTAAACTGTTGAATTTACACGGCTTAAAAGACATCTTGGGATGGCTTAGGAATTTGGGGTGGTGCTGATGAGAGGAGTCGAACCTCCGACCTACTGATTACGAATCAGTTGCTCTACCAACTGAGCTACATCAGCGAAGCGTGCATTGTAACAAAAAAAACGCCGGCGTGTCGTTTTTCATTATACAGAATTGCTTTTTCTTTCGTTCCGGATTGTTCTTTTTTCGCATACATGGCCAGAATACGCCTTCTGGCCTATCCTAGCAAAAATTTTTCAGGAAATATCATGCATTATCAGATTACCCGTTTTATCCGCGCCATTCTGGCGACTTGCTGCCTTTTCTGGTGTGTCTGCACGTTGGCGGCATCTTCTGCCGAAACCGTCATCCAGAAACGTTTCGGAGAATATCTCGGTGTGAATGTTGAAAAAAACGACATCGTCAAAACCCCCTATTCCGGTCTGTATGAAGTACGTATCGGCAACAATCTGGTCTATACCGACGCAGAGGCACGCTACCTCTTCATCGGGAACATCATGGATCTTCAGACGCGAACCGACTATACGAACGAAAAACTCCGGAAATTCGCGATCACCGACTTTGCAAGCCTGCCGAAAGACCTGGCGATCCGGATCGTCAAGGGAAGCGGGGAAGGCATGATGGCCGTCTTTTCAGACCCGACCTGCCGCCACTGCAAACAGCTCGAATACAATCTTCGTAACGTGGACAATGTCACAATCTATCTGTATCCGCTCAATATCCTGTCTGAAAAGTCTGTCGAGATTTCCAGAAATATCTGGTGTTCCGCCAACCCGGCACAGGCATGGCATGACTGGATGGTCGAAGACAAAATGCCTGCAAAAGCCGGCAATGACTGCGCTTTCCCCGATGAACGGATTCGCGCTCTGGGCAAACAGCTCAATATCCAGGGAACGCCGACGATTTTCTTTGCGGATGGCACACGGGTTCCGGGAGCCGCAGAGGCAAATGAAATCAACCTGAAACTGCAATCGCTCCCGTAAGGTTTTCACACCGGAAGCGATTACACGCGGATAATTGTCCGGCAGGCTTGAACCGTCTTTCCGTCAAGCCCGCCATATCAGCGGCAAGAAGCATATTTCCCGCCGTTACGATACGGCATCGCCTTCCGGTTCATTCCTGATTGTTGATTACAGTATAATTTTTCATTTCCTGTATCTCTAAAACCCAATTCCGGCGAAAGCTCCGGCCTTTCGCCTTCTACGGAAATCAAAATGGAAAACAACGCTACCGAAAACCGCCTTCGCGACATCATGTCTCGCCGCATTCTCATTCTGGATGGCGCCATGGGCACCATGATCCAGCGTTATGGTCTGACGGAAGAAGATTACCGTGGCGGCCCGAACGGCCGGTTTATCGACTTTGCTCCGCCTGCCTCGACCGGTGGCCGCGAACTGTTCGTCAAGGGCAACAATGAACTGCTCTCGCTGACACAGCCGCATATCATTTCGGCCATTCATGAAGAATATCTGAAAGCCGGTGCCGACATTATCGAAACCAATACGTTCGGCGCGACGGCGATTGCACAAGAAGACTATCATATGGCGCATCTCGTCTATGAGATGAATGTGCAGTCGGCGAAAATCGCCCGCGCCGTATGCGACCGGTATGCCACTCCGGAACATCCGCGTTTTGTCGCCGGCTCCATCGGACCGACACCCCGAACCGCCTCGATCTCGCCGGACGTCAACGATCCGGGTGCACGCAACATCACGTTCGACCAGCTCGTCGACGCCTATTCGGAACAGGTTCGCGCGCTGGTGGAAGGCGGTGTCGACCTGTTTCTGGTCGAAACGGTCTTCGATACCCTGAATTGCAAGGCGGCCCTTTTCGCCATCGACAGCTTTTTCGAAGCGACGGGCAAAAAGCTGCCCATCATGATTTCCGGAACGGTAACCGATGCTTCCGGCCGTATTCTCTCCGGCCAGACGGTGACGGCTTTCTGGTATTCCATCCGTCACGCCAGACCGCTGACTGTCGGCCTGAATTGCGCGCTGGGCGCAGCCCTGATGCGACCGTATGTCGAGGAATTGTCACGAATCGCCGACACGCATATCTGTATCTATCCGAATGCAGGCCTGCCCAATCCGATGAGCGAAACCGGTTTCGATGAAGGGCCGAACGATACGGCGTCCTTCCTGAACGAATTCGCTCGCAGCGGCTTCATCAATGTCGTCGGCGGCTGTTGCGGCACGACGCCGGACCATATCCGTGCCATTGCGAAGGCCGTCGCCTCGCTGCCGCCCAGAAAGGTACCTGTCATCCCCCCCGCGATGCGTCTGTCCGGTCTGGAACCTTTCACGATCGACGACGATTCCCTGTTCGTCAATGTCGGCGAACGCACGAACGTCACCGGGTCCAAAGCTTTCGCCCGGATGATCCTGAACGAGGAATACGACAAGGCGCTGGCCGTCGCACGCCAGCAAGTCGAAAACGGTGCCCAGATCATCGACATCAACATGGACGAAGCCATGCTCGATTCGGTCAGCGCCATGCGCCGTTTTCTGAACCTGATCGCATCGGAACCGGAAATCGCCCGTGTACCGGTCATGCTCGATTCATCCAAATGGGAAGTGATCGAAACCGGTCTGAAATGCCTTCAGGGCAAATCCATCGTCAATTCCATTTCCCTGAAAGCCGGTGAAGCCGAATTTCTGCGGCAGGCGAAACTGTGCCGCCGGTATGGTGCTGCCGTCATCGTCATGGCATTCGACGAACAGGGACAGGCAGACACTTACGAGCGCAAGATCGCCATTTGCAAACGTGCCTATGATCTGCTGGTCAATACCATCGGCTTCCCTGCCGAAGACATCATTTTCGACCCCAATATTTTCGCCATCGCCACCGGTATCGAGGAACACAACAACTATGCCGTCGATTTCATCGAGGCCACACGCTGGATCAAGGCCAACCTGCCTTACGCCAAAATCAGCGGCGGCGTTTCCAATGTCAGTTTCAGCCTGCGCGGCAACAATCCGGCTCGTGAAGCCATCCATACGGTTTTCCTGTATCACGCCATCGCGGCCGGACTGACGATGGGTATCGTGAACGCCGGCATGATCGGGGTGTACGATGAAATTCCGGAATCGCTGCGCGAACGTGTCGAGGATGCCGTGCTCAACCGCCGCCCGGACGCCACCGAGCGGCTGATCGAAGTCGCCAGCGAATTCCAGTCCGGTGCCAAAAAGGAAAGCGACAATCTCCAGTGGCGCAGCGAACCGGTCAACAAACGCCTGACCTACGCTTTCGTGCACGGTCTGACGGATTTCATCACCGAAGATACCGATGAGGCGCTTCAGGAAGTTCTGAAAAAAGGCGGGCAACCGATCGAGGTCATCGAAGGTCCGCTCATGGACGGCATGAATGCCGTAGGAGACCTGTTCGGTCAGGGCAAGATGTTCCTGCCGCAAGTCGTCAAATCCGCACGCGTCATGAAACAGGCTGTCGCCTATCTGGTTCCGTATATCGAGGAACAGAAACGCCTGAGCGGCAATACCCAGTCGAAAGGCAAAATCGTGATCGCCACTGTCAAGGGCGACGTACACGACATCGGCAAGAATATCGTGGCCGTCGTTTTGCAGTGCAACAACTTCGAGGTCATCAACATGGGCGTGATGGTACCGTGCGAGGAAATTCTGGCGAAGGCCAAGGAAGTCCAGGCCGACGCCATCGGGCTGTCGGGCCTGATTACGCCTTCACTGGAAGAAATGATGCACGTCGCCAGCGAAATGCAGCGCGATGAATATTTCCGCACCCGAAAAATCCCGCTTTTCGTGGGGGGCGCGACGACCAGCAAGACCCATACCGCCATCAAGATCGCGCCGAATTACGAAGGCCCGGTCGTTCAGGTGCCCGATGCGTCGCGTACCGTTACGGTCATTCAGGCGCTGCTCTCGGACAGCATGCGCGAAAAATATATCAAGGTGCTGACCGACGACTACGAACATATCCGGGAATTGCATGCCAGCAAAAAGCCGAAAAAACTGCTGCCGCTGGATGAAGCACGCGCGAACAAATCAAAATTGTCGTTCGACGGTCCGAATGCACCGAAAAAACCGGTCTATCTGGGACAACGTTTCCTGCGCAACATCGATCTGGCGACGCTGGCCGGTTATATCGACTGGTCTCCGTTTTTCCGCGTCTGGGACCTTTCCGGTTCCTATCCGGAAATTCTCGACGATCCCGTTCATGGCGAAACCGCACGCAAGGTTTTCGCAGACGGCAAGGCCATGCTAGACAAACTGATTCGCGGCAAATGGCTGACTGCCAATGCATCGCTCGCCCTGATGCCGGCCAACAGCGTCAACGATGACGATATCGAAATCTATACCGATGAAACCCGTTCCAGTGTCGCCTTTACCTATTATGGTGTCCGGCAACAGGCGGAAAAACCGGTAATCAACGGTGTCGCCCGTCCGAATCAGTGTCTGGCGGACTTCATCGCGCCAAAATCTTCCGGTATTCGCGACTATATCGGCCTGTTCGCAGTCACGGCCGGTGTCGGTATCGATGCACGTCTGGAAACCTTCAACACGTCGCAAAACGATTACGACGGCATCATGCTCAAAGCGCTGGCAGACCGTCTCGTCGAGGCACTGGCGGAATATCTGCATGAACTGGTCCGCAAGGATCTGTGGGGATATGCGCCGGATGAACACTTCACGCCGGAAGAATTGCACAAGGAACCCTACCGCGGTATCCGTCCGGCACCCGGTTATCCGGCCAATCCGGAACACACCGTCAAGAGTGACCTGTTCCGTATCCTGCGCTGTGAGGAAATCGGCATGAGCCTGACGGAATCGTATGCCATGCTGCCCACGGCTTCCATCGCGGGATTTTATTTCGCCCATCCGGATGCCCGTTATTTCACGATCGGAAAAATCGGCAAGGATCAGGTCGCCGACATGGCCAAGCGTCGCCATGTTTCCGAGGAACAGCTTGCGCACTGGCTGGCCCCGATCCTGTAAACAGATTCAACCGGCAGGGAGACGACGATATGAAGCAGGCCATCCATTATTCCATCGAGGCATCCGACCTGAATGCCCATCTGTTCCGTGTCACGGTCACGGTCGACGAACCTGCGCCAAGCGGACAGGTCTTCCGGTTGCCCGCCTGGATACCCGGCAGTTACATGATCCGTGAATTCGCGCGCAATATCGTGCAGATCCGGGCGCACTCTCATGACATGCCTGTCCCGCTGGAAAAGATTGACAAGCATACCTGGCAAGCCGCGCCCTGTTCAGGACCGCTCATCGTCGGCTACAACGTCTATGCATGGGACTTGTCCGTCCGCTCCGCACATCTTGACCAGACGCATGGCTTTTTCAACGGCTCCAGCGTTTTTCTGGAAGCAGTCGGATATGGCGAATACCCGCATATCGTCGATATCCGCAAACCGGCGGATACGGCAGCGGCATCATGGCGTGTTGCGACAGCCTTGCCCGAACACGAAGCGCCCCGGTACGGCTTCGGCAGTTATCGTGCCTGCAATTACGATGAGCTGATCGATTCCCCGGTCGAAATGGGTGACTTCATGCTCGGACGATTCACGGCATATGGCGTCCCGCACGATATCGTCATTACCGGACGTGTCCCGCATCTGGATATGGAACGGCTGGAAAACGACTTGCGCAAAATCTGCGAAACCGAAATCGCCCTGTTCGAGCCGGAAACCCTGAAAGCACCGGTTTCCCGCTATGTCTTTCTGGTCATGGCAGTCAAAAACGGATACGGCGGACTGGAACACCGTGCATCCACCGCACTGTTATGTTCCCGGTCATCTCTTCCTGTCATAAACAATTACCGGCAAGCCGCCGGCAAGATCAGTGACGACTATCTGCAATTTCTGGGCTTGTGCAGCCATGAATATTTCCACACATGGAATGTGAAACGGATCAAGCCTGCAGTTTTCGCTCCATATGACTTGCGGGAAGAAACCTATACGCGGCTTTTATGGCTGTTTGAGGGATTCACCAGCTACTATGACGATCTGACCATCGTGCGCAGCGGCCTTGTCGATACAAACACCTATCTGCAACAAATCGCGTCCGCACTCAATCAGGTCATGCGTGGACGGGGTCATCTCAGGCAGAGCGTGGCGGAATCGAGTTTCGATGCGTGGATCAAGTATTACCGTCAGGATGAAAATGCGCCGAATGCGCTGGTCAGCTACTACACCAAAGGCTCGCTCGTCGCACTGGCGCTTGACCTCATGATTCGTGAAAAGACAGGCCATACCCGCTCGCTTGACGACGTCATGCGCATGTTGTGGCAACGTTACGGCAGGAATTTCTATCATGGAGACGCACACGGCATAACCGATGCCGATGCCAAAGCAATCATCGAATCCGTTTGCGGCGAGGATTGCACGGAATTTTTCAACCGTTATATCAACGGAACCGATTTGTTGCCTTTACGGGAACTTTTTGCGCCTTTCGGGATCACCCTGCTTGATACCGCGACATCCGCACCGGGTCTGGACATCCGCGTCCGCCGTTCCGGAACGGATTGTGTCGTCACGCATGTTTTCGAAGGCGGAACGGCCCACCGTGCCGGCATTGCGGCAGGCGATGTCCTGCTGGCGATAGATGGCCTGAGAGTATCGGCTGACAATCCCGCCACCGGCCTCGAAAAGCAGCTGTCCCATTACAGCACGGGTGAAACGATCCGTATCCACGTTTTCCGGCGCGATGAACTGATGCAATTCGATGTGATACTGGCGGATGAACACATACCGAAGTACACCCTGTCCGTCTCAGAAGAAGAAACCGCCTCCATGCGGGAAGCCCGCAGAAACTGGCTGCACCTTCTGGCGGCATGAATTCGCCGCAAGTCCCGTTGAAAACTGTTTGCGCCGTCACGCAAACAGTTTCGCCAGTTCCTCGCCGGGTTCTTCCGCACGCATGAATGCCTCGCCCACAAGAAAGGCATTCACGCCGGCTGCACGCATTTTCAGCACGTCGTCACGCCCCAGAATACCGGACTCCGTCACGACCAGTTTGCCTTGCGGCAATCCGGGCAACAAACGGATCGTATTGTCGATCGAGGTACGGAATGTTTTCAGGTCGCGGTTATTGATGCCGAGCAACGGCGTCTCAAGCGACAGGGCACGATCCAGTTCCGCAGCATTATGGACTTCGACGAGAACATCCAGCCCGAGTTCCGAT
>CASETG010000025.1 GCA_949290765.1 Oxalobacter formigenes
CCATGCCGACCAGATCCAGGGCTTCTTCGACATCCCGGTCGACAATATCTATGCCTCGCCCATCCTTCTCAAGGATCTCCAGAAGAAAAACTACAAGGATCTTCTCGTCGTCTCTCCGGATATCGGCGGCGTCGTCCGTGCACGCGCGCTTGCAGAACACCTGCATTGCGACCTGTCGATCATCGACAAGCGCCGCCCGCGCCCGAACGAATCCGAAGTCATGAACATCATCGGCAATGTCGAAGGCAGAAACTGCGTCATCATGGACGATATCGTGGATACCGCAGGTACCCTGACACAGGCTGCCGAGGCGCTGAAAGAAAGAGGCGCCAAGATGGTCGTGGCCTACTGCACGCACCCGGTGCTGTCCGGCCCTGCCGTCAAACGCATCACCGCATCCTCGCTGGACGAACTGGTCGTCACCGATACCATCCCGTTGTCCGATGCGGCACGCCAGTGTTCCAAGATTCGCCAGATTTCCTGTGCCGAACTGCTGGCCGAAACGCTCAAACGTATCAATACCGGCGACTCCGTCATGTCGTTGCTCAACGAAATGTATCACTGACAGTCGCTCCATACTGCATGAAAAAAACCGCCGTTACCGGCGGTTTTTTTCATTGTTTCCCGAACTGTTCACCGAACATCCGCATCAGCGTGCCGTATGCAGTTCCTTCATCGCCTTGTCGTACTGCCCCTCGCACAGCATCGGAACGACCTGTATCGCATGCGCCATGGCATCCTCGATACCCCCCATATCTTCCCGTCTGGGACGCTGAAGCACATAATCGATCACCGGCGATTTCAGATTCAGTGAACGCGGATGTCCGATACCGATACGCAAACGCCAGAAATCCTGTGTCCCCAATGCCGATGCAATATCTTTCAGGCCATTGTGCCCACCTGTCGAGCCCGAGCGCTTGAGCTTTGCCTGTCCGGGCAAAATATCCAGCTCATCATGAACGACCAGAATCTCATCCGGCGCAATCCGGAAAAAACGCGCCATGGCGCCGACAGCCAATCCGGAGCGGTTCATGAAAGTCTGCGGCTTCATCAGCCAGACATCATGCCCACCGATTTTCACCCGCGAAACCAGAGCGGAAAACTTCGATTCCTTTTGCCAACCGTTCCCGTGAAAGCCGCTCTCCAGATTGTCCACCACCCAGAAACCGGCATTGTGACGTGTCTGTTCATACTCTGGTCCGGGATTTCCCAGCCCGACAATTAACCGAATACTCATGATTGCCCGCCATTAAAAAACATCTTCCCGAATGACATATCCCATCATTCAGCTTCTGCGCTGCTGGACCAGAATCCAGGGTCTGACCACGACAGCCCACAACAAGGCTTCAGAATCCGACCAGATCTGGGCCTGCTCATCCGTGACCTTTCCGATTTCCTTTTTTTCCAGCATGCCGGAAATCGCCTTGACATCATCGGACGCCATCAGTTGCGCGACACGAATCATATCGACATGATCTTCCACGGAAATGACCCGTCCACCCGCGAAAAAGCGTTCGAGTTCCTTCCATGATATCTGCGCGGTTTCCAGATTGATTTTTGCGTAGAGCAATTTTTCCTGTTCTGTCGTCATAACAAATAGCCCGCAGGCAAATAGTTAATAATGAGGCGGCTTTTCATTAAGCGGCTTGTCGCTCTCCAGTTCCATGATACGCCTTGCCATTTCCTTGAGAACCGTCTCGAAACGGTCGATTTTCAACTGCTGCTGATAAACCGTCTTGTTCAGTTCATCGATCATATCTTCCTGTCTTGTAATGCGTATTTCAAGATCGATCAGTCGTTCTTCCATGATTGTCCTCCTGAAAACGTCACACATGCGACGGTCATCATCATGCCTGCTCCGGTTTCTGCAACAGCGCCTTGAGTTTCGCCAGCCTTTCTTTCGGCGTCAACACCTCGGACGCCTTCGGTACGGCAATCCCCTCATCCAGTTTCATTTCCGCGATAAAACGCGATGGTTCACATTGTACGGTTTCCCGTGCCTTTTTCCGCTTTTTGCACCATGAAACATGCAAAGTCCGCTGTGCGCGGGTGATGCCGACATACATGAGCCGCCGTTCTTCCTGAATACGCGTAGCCAGCTGCTCCAGCGGCGTATCCGGATCACCCAGATGAGGCAAAATGCCCTCCTCGACACCTACAAGAAAAACATGCGGAAACTCCAGCCCCTTGGCGGCATGCAATGTCGAAAGATGCACGGCATCCTGTTCCTCATCCTTGCCTTCGAGCATTGTCATCAGCGCCACCATCTGCGTCAGTTCCAGCAGATTCTTCTCCGGCCCATCCTCATACTTGCCGCCCTTGCTTTTCTGCTTGAGCCAATCCGTGAATTCCAGCACATTCTGCCACTTGTTCCGTGCTGTCCGTTCATCGAAATTGTCGTAGAGATACGTCTCGTAAGCGATTTCCTTCATCAGTTCATCCAGCAACGCAGCCGCATTTTCCCCCTTGCCGGACGCGCCCGGACGACTTGCCCGCTCCTCGATACTGTTGATGAAATCGCAAAATTCCCGCAAGGGACGAAGCTGGCGCGGCGCAAGTTTCGCTTCCAGCGTCCCCTTGTAAACGGCTTCAAAAAGCGAACACTGCCACTGTCCGGCCATCGCACCCAGCGTTTCCAGCGTCGATTGGCCCACACCCCGCCGCGGAGTCGTCACTGCCCGGATGAATGCCGGATCGTCGTCGAGATTGGCGATCAGGCGCAAATAACTGACGATATCGCGAATTTCGGCACGCGAAAAAAAGCTTTGGCCTCCGGAAATGGTATAGGGAATATTTTCACGCCTTAACATCGTTTCGAACAACCGTGCCTGATAATTGCCGCGATACAAAATGGCAAAATCTGAATATCGGGCGCGCCGTTCGAACTTCTGCGCCGACAGCAACATAACGACCCGTTCCGCTTCCTGTTCCTCGTCGGACATCGCCAGCGTCCTGACCGGATCACCCAGACCGAGATCGGACCACAACGTCTTTTCAAACAGCTTGGGATTATTGCCGATCACCGAATTGGCAGCCTGCAATATCCGCATGGACGAACGGTAATTCTGCTCCAGCCGGATCACCTTCAGATCGCTGAAGTCCTTTTGCAGGGTTCTCAGATTCTCGATCGTCGCCCCCCGCCAGGCATAAATCGCCTGATCGTC
>CASETG010000026.1 GCA_949290765.1 Oxalobacter formigenes
GAAAATACATACCGAAGAAACTGAATTCACCAGTCATACAATCTCCTTGGGAATCAGGGTTTGAGGGTAATAGGGGGGTGCCTTGGGGAACAGGTCCTGACGGATGCCCGTGATGGCCGCGATGGCGGCGTTCTGGCGGACTGTCGAGGACATGTGGCAGACTTTTTGCAAAGTATGGTCTATCTGTTCGAGCATGGCCGTCTGTTCGTCCGTTTCATGGTCGCGTTTGGAAAAATAGGCGGACAGCGCCTGAAGAAGCGGCTGGATGGCGATGCCGTTGCGTTCAAGACGTGAGCGCATGTGCATCAGATACACCATGTTCATGCCGATACGCAGTTCGCGGAACAGTCCGGAGATGATGTTTTCCTTTTCGTCGCCGAAAGCGGAAAGACGCGGCGCAAGCACGCTGATCCGGTCGATCATGCGGACAGTGGTCTGGATGACCGACGGCGATCTGGCGGACTGCGACAGACGGGAAATGTCTTCGGAAATGCTGTTGAGCAGGCGGCGTGTCGTCCATTCCGCATCGAAGGAACGGAAGATCATGGCCGAGAGCAGCGCCATGACGATGCCGAAGCACTGTGCGAAGGATTGTCCGTTGATGAACGAAGTGGCGTTAGCCATGTCCAGGTCATACATGGTGAGCGTCGACCAGATCCCCATCATGAAAATGGTGGCGCCCAGTCCTGTGGCGGGACGTGCCATGAATATGCCGACAAGGACGATACATGGTCCCAGCAGCAGCATGAGCGTTTCGAAGGAATGGGTGCTGTAGAGCACGACCAGCAGATAGATACCGGCGGGCAACAGTGAATAGATGGTGAACAGCAGCACGATTTTCATCGCACCGACGGAATTGTCGTTGCGGATGAAAGACAGATAGAAAATACTGGTCATCATCGGTGCGCAGAAACCGGCACTCCAGCCGCTGACGACCCACATGAGGGAAACGATGGTGATGGTGAAAACGGCCGATGCCGACACGAAAAGCGCCAGCCGGCGGTCCTTGTGCAGTTCGGTCAGCGAGACGGGTGCGGTTTTCGGCATGACGGTCGCTTTTCCGCTGATGCAGGCGTCGATGGCGCGACGCTGGTCAGAACGGCTTTCGCAGTAGGAAATCAGTTTTCCAAGATCCGACGCAAGACGGATGATCATGGTTTCATCCCAGGTGGATTGCGGTGTGATTTTCGGCAATCCGTTCCGGATACGTTCGCGAAGCCATTGCGCACTTTCCGGCGTGACATTGTCCTGTTCGACCCAGACGGCAATGTTGTCGAGCAGATATTGCCAGTATCCGGGGAGTTTACCTGCTTTTTGCAGGGTGGAAATACTGTCTTCGATAGAGGAAATGACCGGAATCATGACCGTCAGGCGATCCTGAAGCAGGCGGATGTTGGCGACGGCCCAGCGTTCGTTCGAGGCGTCGAACGGCAGATTGGCGGAAAGCACGCGCAAATCGGTGATGATGCGGGTGGCGTTGGTCCGTGGCGAGTCGTTTGCGGTCACATGTCCATGCAGGACGGATGCCGTCCACTGGCGGATGTTTTTCCAGACTTCATCCATTCTGCGGACGACGACAGGGCCGATGGAGCGTGGGAAGAACAGGCTGTGTACCACGATGGCCGAAAAGAAACCGATGCCCGTTTCTTCAGCACGGGCGATCGCCATATCGGTGACATCCTGGACGTTGATCAGTTCGATATCGCCGATGATCCCGTAAATGATGACCGGTACGGTAAAGCCGGCTACGGTGAAGACATAGGCGTCTGTGGTGCGCTTGAGCATCGAAAAGTACATGCAGGTGCCGACCCACAGGGCGATGAGAAAACAGAGCAGAAAAGTGTAGTTGATGAAGGAGATCAGCAGCAAAACGGCGACTACCGTGCCGACGAGCGTTCCGATCAAACGCGAGGAAGCGCGTACGAAAACGCTGCCGGACATGGATTGCGAAATGATGCAGGTCGCCATCGGTGCCCAGAACGGACGTGGCAGACCGATCCGCAGGGCGATATAAAGCGCCATCATCGCGGCCAGCAGGCATTTGAAGGCGAACAGCAGTTCGTCGGCAGTCGGTTTTTGCAGAAAAGCCTTCAGCATGATGTCGTCTTGTCGCGTTTGATGATTGCCAAACGGAGTTTTTCCAGTACACGCATCGCCGTTTCGAGCTCTTTGCGGTCGATATCCTGAAACAATGTACGCCGGAACGGGCGCATGGCTTGTCCGATTTCACGGACGCGCTGACGGCCGTTTTCCGTGAGCGTCAGCAGGCGGGCGCGCCGGTCGTTGGCATCTTCCTCACGAATGAGGAGCTCTGCGGCGATCAGCTGGTCGATCACCCTGACGACGGAAGAGGGGTCAAGTCCAAGCGCTTCGGCGACTTCACCAGGACGGACGCCATCGCCCATCTGGTCGATCATGACGGCAGGCCATGCCGTTGCCTGTGACAAGCCATGCTGCGAGGCGACCCTGTCGGCAGATGTTTTGTAGGCACGTGCCACACGGGTCAGAACACTCGTAAAACGCATGAATAACTGATCTGGAGTTTCCATTACATGTAAATAATTTGCATGCCAAATATTAAGGTTTTAAATATTATCATTTCAACCAGTTGTGTCAATAGGTCGATAACCGTTCCTTACGGGGATGTTTTACGGGTTGTCTGTGCGGGTATCGGATTGTCGTTGCCGGATGTTTTCGGTATGCCGGAAACCGGCAGATGACGGTGAATAGGGGAGCGCGTCCGGGAAAAGATCACGCCGGATACCGGTCAGGGCGGCAATCGCCTGGCTTTGTTGTAAATGAGGGGCTGCGTTCGCCATGCGGTAGAGGGTCATGTCGATTTCCTCGAGCAATCCTTCTGTCGCGACATCCTTGAGTTTTTTCTCGTGCCGGTAATATTCCGAGAGGCGTTCCAGTACGGGACGGACGCTCAGGTTCTGGTGTTCCAGCTTGGTTTCGGTACGCAACAGGCGCGTCATGTTCAACCCGACGCGCAGGTCGGACAGGATATTCGTGGCCGCCATTACACCGGGATGGTCGGACATGCCGGTTTTGGTCGCGAGCGCAAGGCGGGGAGCCAGCAGGCTGATGCCGTCGACCATCTTGACGGTGACGGCGACGACGGACGGTGCTCTGACGGCATGGCCGAGTCTGGAGATGTCTTCCCAGATGGAATGAACCAGTCGGCGGATAAGTGAATCGACGCTGGCGGTACGGAATATGGCCATGAAGATGGCGGCCGAACCGACGCCGATGGCCTGGCTGATCTGGGAGTTGATGTATGAGGTCATATTGGCGGAACCCATATCGAACATCGTCAGTGTCGCCAGTACGGTGAACATGAACGGAATGACCTTGACGGCAGTGGCCGGTTTCGAGAGATAGGTGCCGAACCAGATCAGGAAGGGCGCGAGCAGCATCATCAGCATTTCGAAGCTGTGTGCGGACGGCAGCAGCCAGAGCAGATAGATGCCTGATACCGGACTGGAGAGCAGGGTGCAATAGAACTGGGTTTTCAGGATCGGTACCGGATTGTCGAATGTCGAGAAAAACATGCAGTACATGCCGGCCATCATCGGTGCGGCAAAACCTGTGGGCCAGCCGGAAGCGGCCCAGAACAGGCAGGAGACGATCATCGACATGGCGGTGGCGAAAGCCGAGGAAAGCGCCAGTTTGCGATCGACGTAAAGCGTCATGGTCGATACTTTCGGTTCCCGCATTTCGTTCGGCGGCATTTCGCCTTTCAGGCCGATATTGACCTTGCGGCGCAAATCGAAACAGTCTTCGCAGATGTCGACAAGACGGTACAGTTCCGTACCCAGATTGGCCAGCAGCATGTCTTCCCAGTGCGATTCGCTGTTGAGTACGGGGATGATGCGGTCGATACGACGTCTCAGGCGGATGGCGTTTTCAGGGCGGTCGTCTTCGGCACCGCGTGCGATCCAGTCTGAAATGTCGGTCAGCAGCTTTTGCCATTCGTCCGGCAAGGCACCCTGATTGCTGTTGTACAGGACATGCAACCGGTCTTCTATCGCGGAGAGGACGGGAACAAGCGTGGAAAAGCGGTCCTGCATGGAGCGCACGATATTGGATGTCCAGCGCACATTGTCCGTGTCATAGGGCAAATGGGTG
>CASETG010000027.1 GCA_949290765.1 Oxalobacter formigenes
CATGGCAAAAATGCAACAAAAGACGCAGGGTGATCGGCCGGATGACGGATTGCGCGAAAAGATGATCGCGATCAATCGTGTAACGAAAGTCGTCAAGGGTGGTCGTATTATGGGTTTTGCTGCACTGACGGTGGTCGGTGACGGTGATGGCCGTATCGGTATGGGCAAGGGCAAATCCAAGGAAGTGCCTATCGCTGTCCAGAAGGCAATGGAAGAGGCACGCCGCAACATGATCAAGGTTACTCTCAAGGATGGTACCTTGCAGCATACGATTATCGGAAAACATGGCGCATCGAAAGTGATGCTCAATCCCGCGAAGCAGGGTACCGGTGTGATTGCCGGCGGTGCGATGCGTGCGATTTTTGACGTAATGGGTGTGACCAACGTCGTTGCCAAGTCTTTCGGTTCGAGCAATCCGTACAACATGGTCAGAGCGACCCTCAATGCACTGGCTTCGATGAACACGCCTGCCGAGGTCGCAGCGAAACGCGGCAAGTCGGTAGAGGAAATTGTTGGATAAGGTGATCGACATGTCTAATCAAATTACCGTGAAACTGGTCAGAAGTCTGATCGGAACGCGCAAGTCGCATCGCGACACCGTTCGTGGTCTGGGTCTTCGTCGATTGAATTCCGTATCCACTTTGCAGGACACGCCTGCTGTTCGTGGAATGATTAAGAAAGTATCGTATCTCGTTCAGGTTATCGCCTGAGCGGAGCGGCAAACAGGATAAGCTATGAATTTGAATAATTTGCAGCCTGCCTATGGCGCTAAACAGGCAAAGCGCAGAGTCGGACGTGGTATCGGCAGCGGTTTGGGGAAAACGGCCGGACGCGGTCACAAGGGCCAGAAGTCAAGAGCGGGCGGTTTTCACCGTGTCGGTTTTGAAGGCGGCCAGATGCCGTTGCAGCGCCGTCTGCCAAAGCGCGGTTTCAAGTCGCCTGCAGCATTGACTCGTGCAGAAGTCCGTCTGTCCGATCTGGACAAGCTCGGTGTTGACGAAATCGATCTGCTGGTGCTGAAACAGGCTGGTCTGGTGTCCGGTCTGGTCAAGAATGTCAGAGTCATTCTGTCCGGTGAAATCAATCGCAGCGTCACTGTAAACGGGCTGGTTGTCACCAAGGGGGCCAAGGCTGCCATCGAAAGCAAGGGCGGCAAGGTCGCTTAAGTAAACAACACACAGAGGTATCCAGTTGGCAACGTCATCTAATTTAGCAAAAAATGCCACAGCCGGTTTTCCGTGGCGGCGTTTGTTGTTTTTGCTCGGGGCATTGGTGGTGTTCCGCATTGGCGCCCATATACCGGTTCCAGGCATTGATTCCGAACAGCTGGCAATGCTGTTCAGGCAGAATCAGGGCGGTATTCTCGGCATGTTCAACATGTTTTCGGGTGGTGCGCTTTCGCGGTTTACTGTATTTGCGCTGGGCATCATGCCGTATATTTCGGCTTCCATTATCATGCAGATGCTGGGTATCGTATCCCCGCAAATCGATGCATTGAAAAAGGAAGGCGAAGCCGGCAAGAGAAAGATGACGCAATATACGCGTTACGGTACGCTTGTGCTGGCCGCATTTCAGGGGCTTGGTATCGCTGTCGCGCTGGAATCACAGCCAGGCCTGGTTATCGAGCCAGGCATGGCTTTCCGCTTTACGGCAGTCGTTACGCTGGTAACAGGTACGATGTTCCTGATGTGGCTTGGTGAGCAAATTACCGAACGTGGTCTGGGCAACGGCATTTCCATGCTGATTTTTGCCGGTATTGCCGCAGGTTTGCCCAATGCCATCGGTGGTCTTGTCGAACTGGTTCGCACCGGTTCCATGAATACACTGACGGCACTGATCATTTGCGTTATTGTTGCGGTGGTTACTTTTCTGGTTGTCTTTATTGAAAGCGGTCAGCGCCGTATTCTGGTCAATTATGCAAAACGGCAGATCGGCAACAAGATCTATGGTGGACAGAGCAGCTTTTTGCCGCTGAAGGTCAATATGGCCGGTGTCATTCCACCGATTTTCGCTTCGTCGATCATCCTGTTTCCGGCAACGATTGTCGGCTGGTTCGCCACCGGCTCCGAGTCGGATAACATGTTCGTCCGTTTTCTGAAAGATTTGTCTGCATCCCTGGCGCCGGGCGAGCCGGTTCATGCCATTCTGTATGCAGCAGCCATCATCTTTTTCTGTTTCTTCTACACCGCGCTGGTATTCAACAGCCGTGAAACTGCAGATAACCTGAAAAAGAGTGGCGCTTTCATTCCGGGCATCCGTCCGGGAGATCAGACGGCACGCTATGTCGATAAAATTTTGATGAGATTGACACTGGCGGGCGCGATTTATGTTACATTAGTCTGTTTGTTGCCGGAATTTCTGGTTGCGCGCTGGCAGGTTCCGTTTTATTTCGGCGGTACATCCCTGCTGATTATCGTCGTTGTCACGATGGATTTCATGGCGCAAATCCAGAATTACATCATGTCCCAGCAGTATGATTCGCTGTTGAGGAAAGCGAATTTCAAGAGCAACAGCTTACCGCGTTAATATTTCATAAAAGATATTGGTTTTATGGCTAAAGATGACGTTATCCAGATGCAGGGTGAGATTGTCGATAACTTGCCCAATGCGACTTTTCGCGTAAAGCTGGAAAATGGACATATGGTTCTCGGGCATATTTCCGGCAAGATGCGTATGAATTACATCCGTATTCTTCCGGGCGACAAGGTAACGGTGGAGCTGACTCCTTATGATCTGAGTCGTGCTCGTATTGTTTTCAGGACAAAATAGCTGGATTCAACAGTTTGTTAGAAAGAGGGTGAAAATGAAGGTTCAGGCATCAGTCAAGCGGATTTGCCGCAACTGCAAAATCATCAAGAGAAAGGGCGTGGTTCGTGTGATCTGCACTGAAGCACGTCATAA
>CASETG010000028.1 GCA_949290765.1 Oxalobacter formigenes
AAAAAAACTGCCCGAATATTCCACCCACATCGGCCGTTTCAGCAATTTCTCACGCAAGGCATTGCGTCCCGATTCATCCACCTTGATGCCTTGCGCTTTCAGCCTTGCGTTGCGTTCATCGAAAGCCGCCAGCGCCGCTTCGGCCGCCGCTTTGCGTTTTTTGGCCAAAACCAGCTTGTCATAAAACCAGATAACCCCCGATACCACCATCAGTATGAAAAGGATCAGGGCAAAATTACCCAGCAAGGACTGCACGTTCATTTTTCATCCACTTGTAAAATCGCCAGGAACGCTTCCTGTGGCACTTCCACCGAACCGACCTGTTTCATCCGTTTCTTGCCCGCTTTCTGTTTTTCGAGCAACTTGCGCTTGCGGGTAATATCGCCGCCATAACACTTCGCCAGCACATTCTTGCGCAAGGCTTTCACGTTCTCACGTGAAATGATCGTCGAACCGATCGCGGCCTGAATGGCGACATCGAACATCTGCCGCGGAATCAGCTCGCGCATCTTCGCAGCTACCGCACGGCCACGGAACTGGCTGTTGCTGCGATGCACGATGATAGCCAGCGCATCCACCTTATCGCCATTGATGAGCATATCGACCTTGACCACATCGGAGGCACGGTATTCCTTGAATTCGTATTCCATCGAAGCGTATCCGCGCGAGATGGACTTCATCCTGTCGAAGAAATCCAGCACGATTTCCGCCATGGGCAATTCATAGGTCAGACGCACCTGTTTGCCGTGATAATGCATATCCATCTGGATACCGCGCTTCTGGTTGCAAAGCGTCATGACCGGACCGACATACTCCTGCGGCATATACAGATTCACCGTCACGATCGGCTCGCGGATTTCCTCGATTCGTGCCGGATCGGGCATCTTCGACGGATTGTCCACCTTGAGCAATTCGCCGTTTTTGAGCAACACTTCATACACGACGGTCGGTGCAGTCGTGATCAGATCCATCCCGAATTCCCGTTCAAGCCTTTCCTGGACGATCTCCATGTGCAAAAGCCCGAGGAAACCGCAACGGAAACCGAAACCGAGCGCCTGTGAAACTTCCGGCTCATATTGCAGCGACGCATCGTTGAGCTTGAGTTTTTCCAGCGAATCGCGCAAGGCATCGTACTGGTTGGCCTCGACCGGAAACAGACCGGCAAACACCTGCGGCTGCACTTCCTTGAAGCCCGGAAGCGGTTTGTCGGCAGGACGTGCCGCCAGTGTGATCGTATCACCCACCTGCGCGGCTTTCAGTTCCTTGATGCCGGCGATGACGAAACCGACCTGCCCCGCCGACAAGGATGCTTTCGGCTGCGAGCGTGGCGAAAACACACCGACGTTTTCCACGAGATACTCCGAGCCGGTCGCCATCAGGCGGATCTTTTCTTTCGGTTTGAGCGTACCGTTCTTGATACGCACCAGCATGACGACGCCCACATAATTATCGAACCATGAATCGATGATCAATGCCTGCAACGGTGCATCAGGATCGCCTTGCGGTGGCGGCACCTTCGCGATGATCGCTTCCAGAATATCCTCGACACCTTCCCCGGTTTTGGCGGAACACAGGATGGCGTCAGACGCATCGATCCCGATGACATCCTCGATTTCGGCCTTGGCATTGTCCGGATCGGCCGACGGCAAATCGATTTTGTTCAGTACCGGAACCACTTCCACATCCAGATCCAGCGCCGTGTAGCAATTCGCGACCGTCTGTGCCTCGACCCCCTGTGAGGCATCCACCACCAGCAAGGCCCCCTCGCATGCGGAAAGGGAACGGCTGACCTCATAACTGAAGTCGACATGCCCCGGCGTATCGATCAGATTCAGATTGTAAATCTGCCCGTCCCTGGCTTTGTAATTCAGCGCGGCTGTCTGCGCCTTGATCGTGATTCCGCGTTCCCGCTCCAGATCCATGGAATCGAGCACCTGCGCTTCCATTTCACGATCCGACAGACCTCCGCACAACTGGATAATCCGGTCGGCGAGCGTCGATTTGCCATGGTCGATATGAGCGATAATGGAAAAATTGCGGATGTTTTTCATTAGCTTGCAGAAAAAAACAGGTAAGACGGAAAACGAAACACTATAAACCGGGAAAGCCGGTAAAAAGATACATTTTACTCAATTTCATCAAAAACTCGCACTATTACGCCCTCATGGCATTACGGTTTATGATGAAACGTTGCGATATGGCAGGCTTATTGAACCAGCTCTCGCCTGAAAGCGGGCAACCATTTCCGCGCCCCCAGAAACAACACCACGGCACAACACGCAGCGACCGTCAGCGCCAGAAAGGCAGCGCTGTATCCGGCATGATGCGCGAACAGACCGCCCAGCGTACTGCTTGAAGCTGCGCCGATGCCCTGCAAGGTCATCACGACTCCAAGTCCCAGATTGACGTGCCCGGTTCCACGCAATATCCGCGCGACGATTCCCGGAGTCGCCACACCGATCAGTCCCGCCCCCACACCGTCGAGAATCTGCACCGGCAAAATGCTCCAGGGACTATGCCAGAAACCGGCCACCAGCCCCCTGACCGGCAAGGCCAGCAACGCCAGCAAAATGACCGGGCCATACCCCCGTCTTTCAGCGATTTTCGCCGCCCACAAAGCCATCGGCACCATCGTCAGCTGCGCCAGAATGACTGTCGCCGCCGTATAGACAGCCGGATTGACCCTGAAAGTCGCGACAGCCGACTGCCCCAGCAACGGCAACAGCGCGGCATTGCCCAGATGGAAAAAAAACAGGATCATGCCGACCACGAAAATGGACGGCGTCGCCAGCATCCGCATGACCGGCATGGGTTCCGCATCCTTTTTTTCTTCCAGTCCTCGCGCGACATCATGATCGATATGCGCGGGATTGACCATCATCACGAACAGTACGGAAAACAACCCCATCGCCAGCATTACGGCAAACACGCCGGGAATACCGTAAAAATACCCGACAAGACCACCCAGTGCAGCTGTGGAAAAATTGCCGAAATGATTCCAGGCCTCGTTTTGCCCCAGACGATGCGCCAGTCCCTTCTGACCGACGACACCCAGCGATATGCTGGTCAGCAACGGCGCGATGGCAGCCGCCATGATTCCCTGGACGACCTGCATCCCCGCCACCAGCAAAAAAGACTGGCACAGGAAAACCGTCATGACCGACAACACGATCAACATGGTCGCGACCGCCATGGCAAACCGTTTGTGCCGAGTACTGTCCGTAAGTGCACCCAGCGGCGTCGTGAACAGCATGCCTGCCAGGCCGCCTGCTGTCATGACATACCCGATTTCATCCGGCATCCAGCCCTTTCCCTGAAGATAGACCCCCAGAAAAGGCCCCAGCCCGTCACGAACATCCGCCAGCGCAAAGCTGAGCAGCGACAAAGCCATCAACGAAACATTCTTTGAGGGAGCCATGTGGAAAAAAACGGGTGTGAATGCGCTGATTGTACTGTAAAACACCGCCGCTAACGCCGGCCTGAACGCACCGCGACGCCCTTTCTGTGGCTGGCGCCACCGGCGAACTGCCCTTTTCTGCCATCCCCCTGTTTCGGGCGCTGCGAAACGCTGGAAGACCGTTCCGGATACTTCGTTTTCTGCTTCACCGGTTTGGCAGGCCCTGAAAACCGGTTTTTGACGGAAACAGGGGCCGATTTCCACGCAGGCACCAGCTGATCCGGTCCATTGCCGATCAGGTCGCTCCTGCCATGACGCCGCAACCACTCCCTGAGCAACTGCCAGTTCTCAGGGTCATGGTAGCGCAAAAAAGCCTTGTGCAAACGCCTGACCTGCCCCTTGCGCACCGTTTCCACCGTTTCCGAATCGGCCGACACCGGCTCCAGCGGATTCTTGCCGGTATGATACATGGTGGACGCCAGTGCCATCGGTGTCGGCATGAAAGTCTGCACCTGATCCGGTCTGAAACGGTTCTTTTTCAGCCACAATGCCAGATTGAGCATATCCTCGTCGGTCGCACCCGGATGCGCGGCAATGAAATAAGGCACCAGATACTGCTCCTTGCCCGCCTCTTTCGAATACCGGTCGAACAGCTTTCTGAACTCGTCATACGTCCCGATACCGGGCTTCATCATCTTCGAGAGAACATTCGGCTCGGTATGTTCCGGCGCGATTTTCAGCAACCCGCCCACATGATGTGTCGCCAGTTCGCGGATATATTCCGGAGAGCGCACCGCCAGATCGTAACGCACCCCCGAACCGATCAGGATTTTTTTGATTCCGGGCAAGGCCCTTGCCTTGCGATACAACGAAATCAGCTTGCTGTGATCGGTATCGAGATTCTTGCAGATTTCCGGATATACACACGACAGGCGGCGGCACACCTGCTGCGCCTTCTCGTTCTTGCAACCCAGCCGGTACATATTCGCCGACGGCCCGCCCAGATCGGAAATCACCCCGGTAAATCCCTCGACATGATCGCGGATTTCCTCGATTTCCCGCAAAATGGACGGCTCCGAACGACTCTGGATAATCCGGCCTTCATGTTCGGTAATCGAACAGAAAGTGCATCCGCCGAAGCAGCCGCGCATGATATTGACGGAAAAACGGATCATTTCCCATGCCGGAATCCGCTCCTTTCCATAGGCAGGATGCGGTGCTCTGGCATAAGGCAACCCATAGACACCATCCATTTCTTCCATCGTCAGCGGCAACGGCGGCGGATTGAGCCATACATCGCGCTCGCCATGCGCCTGCACCAGCGCACGCGCATTGCCGGGATTGGACTCCAGATGCATGACCCGCGAGGCATGCGCATACAAAACCGGATCGTCGCGTACCTGCTCGAACGACGGCAGCCTCACCACCGACTGGCTGTTGGCTTTCAGACGAAGGTTGATTCTGTTTTCGCGAACGGACTGTCCCGCTCCGGCGGCCTGCTGTTTCGCCATCGCACCGCACGGCTCCTGTTCCGGATAATACGGATTGGGATGTTTTTTGACCGGGCCCGGTGTATCCAGATGCGACGAATCCACTTCTGTCCAGTCCCCGGACGGCTTCCAGCCATGCGGCACCATGAAAGCCGTTCCGCGTATGTCGCGTATCGAGCCGATTTTCTCGCCTGCCGCCATCCGGTGAGACAATTCGACAATCGCCCGCTCGGCATTGCCATACACCAGCATATCGGCCTTGGAATCGGGCAACACCGACCGCCGCACCGTGTCGGACCAGTAATCGTAATGCGCGACACGCCGGAGACTGGCCTCGATGGAACCGATCACCACCGGAATGCCGGGATAGGCTTCTTTCGCACGCTGTGCATACACCAGCAATGCCCTGTCCGGCCGTTTGCCTGCCACACCACCCGGCGTATAGGCATCGTCTGAACGGATCTTGCGATCGGCCGTATAGCGGTTGACCATCGAATCCATATTGCCGGATGTCACGCCGAAATACAGCCGCGGCTTGCCCAGCGAACGGAAATCATCCGCCGATTTCCAGTCCGGCTGCGCGATAATGCCGACACGGAAACCCTGCGTTTCCAGCACTCGCCCGATAATCGACGCACCGAAACTGGGATGGTCGATATAGGCATCTCCTGACACGATGATGATATCGCACGCATCCCACCCGAGAATATCCATCTCCTTTTTCGACATCGGCAAAAAAGGCGCGGCACCAGCGCGTTTGACCTTGCGCGGCACATAGGAAAAAATATTTTTGGGAACAACCGTCATATCGGCAGCCAGGGAAAGACAAACAACACATCCAGTATACGGATGCACACGACAAAGACAACATTCCGGCGACATGCCGGTCAGGACAGCGCATTACGCCGGTTTCGGATAACTGACTTCCAAAATGACCAGTTCCTCGACGCCGTTGGGCGTATGCAGGGTCACAGTATCGCCCTCGCGTGCCTTGATCAGCGTTTTCGCCATCGGCGAAATCCAGCTGATCTTCCCCTGCAACGGGTCGAATTCGTCAATCCCGACAATGGTCACGGTATTTTCCTCGCCGTCCTCGCGCTCATACGTCACGGTCGCGCCGAAAAAAATCTGATCGTTGCCGTAATGGATACTGGGATCGAACTCTTCCGCGGCCTCGATCCGCTTGATAAGAAAACGGATACGCCTGTCGATTTCACGGAGACGGCGCTTGCCGTAAATATAATCGCCGTTTTCCGAACGATCGCCGTTTGAAGCAGCCCACGACACCGTCTGGACGACCTGTGGACGCTCCTTGTCGATCAGCTGCAACAGTTCGTCTTTCAGCCTTTTCAGCCCGGTAGGTGTAATGTAGTTCTTGAATCCGGCCGGAAGCGCAGGCGCAGCCGGCTCCAGCTCGTCATCCTTGTCCGTTTCTTTCGTAAAGGCCTTGTTCATCGCTTGTTCGTTCAATCGGAGAAAAAACGCCGTCACAAGACGGCAACGCCCGGCACGGCGCATGCCGTACCGGGACATGACAGACAGCAGTCATTTATTCGGCAGTCGCCAGCGAAAGATTCAACTGGTTCTTGACCATATCTTCCGTAACCGGAGCCGAATGTTTGCGTTCGTATTCCAGCCTGGTGAGATAATCGGACGAAACATCGCCGGTAATGTACAAACCGTCGAAGCAGGATGCCTCGAAATGCCGCAATGCCGGATTCACGTCGGTCACCGACTGCTTCAGCGCATCCAGATCCTGATAGACCAGCGCATCGGCCGTCATTTCACGACGGACTTCCTCATCGGTACGACCATAGGCAATCAGCTCTTCCCTGGTCGGCATGTCGATACCATACACATTCGGGAACTTGACCGGCGGTGCGGCAGACGCGAAAACGACTTTCGAGGCGCCGGCATCACGCACCATCTGGACGATTTCCTTGCAGGTCGTTCCGCGAACGATCGAGTCATCGACCAGCAACACGCTTTTCCCCTTGAATTCCGAACCGATGGTATTGAGTTTCTGGCGGACGGAACGCTTGCGAACAGCCTGTCCCGGCATGATGAACGTCCGGCCGATATAACGGTTCTTGATCAGGCCTTCACGGTACTCGATTCCCAGCTTCAACGCCAGCTGAATCGCTGCCGGACGGGAAGAATCCGGAATCGGCATGACCACATCGATATCCCCGGTCGGTATTTCGCGCCGGATTTTTTCCGCCAGATGTTCGCCCATCTTCAGACGTGTCGCATAGACCGAAGCGCCATCGATCAGGGAATCCGGCCGTGCCAGATAGACATATTCGAAAATACAGGGATTCAGGCTCGGATTGTCCGCGCACTGCTGGCTGTACAGATTGCTGTCCACATCGATGAAAATGGCTTCACCCGGCATCACATCGCGCATGAAGCGGAAACCGAGACCTTCCAGCGCGACCGATTCGCTGGCGATCATGTATTCCGTACCCGTTTCCGTTTCGGCAGAACCGATACACAACGGACGGATCCCATAAGGGTCGCGGAAAGCCAGAATACCGTAGCCTGCGATATGTGCCACGGCGGCATACGCACCGCGAACCCGTTTGTGCAAGACGGAAACCGCACGGAAAAGCGCGGCCGGGTCCAGTGAATAGCCGCTGGTCGCTTCCTGCATTTCATGCGCCAGCACATTGAGCAACACTTCCGAATCCGAATTGGTGTTGATATGGCGGCGATCGTTCTTGAACATTTCGCCCTTTAACTGCTGACAATTGGTCAGATTGCCGTTATGGGCGAAAGTGATACCGAACGGCGCATTCACGTAAAACGGCTGCGCTTCTTCCTCATTCTTGGCGGAACCGGCTGTCGGATAACGGACATGTCCGATTCCGCAGCTTCCGGGAAGCGCGCGCATATTGCGCGTACGGAAAACATCCCTGACCAGACCGTTCGCCTTGAACATGGCGAACTTGCCGTTATTGCACGTCGCGATACCGGCTGCATCCTGCCCGCGATGCTGGAGCAGTTGCAACGCATCATAAATCAGTTGGTTGACAGGTGTCTGTGAAACAATACCAACGATGCCACACATGGTGACTCCTCAATCAAAAAATTAAGAAAAACGAAATCCAGCCGACATACACACCATCAATAATGAATGTATGCCACAAAATAATCCGGCAAATACGGCATGACCGCCCTCGCCGCCGATTCGGCAGCCGGTGAAAACATCGCATTTTGCCAGAACGGCTGCTGCGGTATCCGCGTCATGCCGCATACAAGCACCAGCGCCAGCGCAATCAGCGCACCCCTGGCCAGCCCGAACAAGGCACCCAGCAAACGGTCCATAAAGGTCAGTCCGCTGGCCTGCAATACCAGACTGACCAGCCTGGCGAGAAAAACCATGGCGATTCTTGTCGCCAGAAACAGCACGACGAAAGCGATGATGATTCTCGTCGTTTCGCCCGAAATCATTCCAGACAGCCATGGCGAAAACATCTCGCTGTAATTGATGGCCACATAAAACGCCAGAATCCAGCTTGCCAGCGAAATGATTTCCCTGACCAGACCGCGCGTCAGACTGATCAGCATGGAGCCGACCAGCAATACCAGCAGCACATAGTCGAAAGCCGTCAAAACCCGACTCCTGCCATAACATCAGCCCGATACCAGTGTGCAGGACAGTCCCATGGACTTGAGCTTGGCGCAAGTACTGTCCACTTCACGCTTGTCAGAAATCGGCCCGACCCTGACACGGATTCTTTCCTCACCGTTTTTGGTTTTCACCTTTTGCGTATGGGAACGGATTCCCGCCTTGGAAAGGCGTGCCTGCAATTCATTCGCTTTCTGCTGCGAGCCAAGCGCCGCGACCTGTATCATCTGCCGGTCTGTCCCCGCGGCAGCCGCGTTTTTGTCGGCGATCATTTTACCAATCGGATCATCCGCCTCGACTTTCGCTTTTTCCTGTCGCGCCTTTTCGGCACGTTGCTGTTTTTCCTTGTCGGCACGCGCCTGCTTGTCCGCGGCGACCTGCGATTGATTCTGTTCCGGTGCAGCGGCCACCGTTTTTTCAGCCGTAGCGGCGACATCGGTTCCGGCTGATTCCTGCGTCATGGGCGCAGCTCCTGCCTGCTGTCCACCATCGGCAGTTTGCGCCGAAGGCTCGGCCGAACCGTTTGAAGCATCCGGTCGCTGCACAGCAGCACCGCCACCCGACGCGACAGGCGCAGGCGAAGGCTGTGCGATACCTGCCGTTTGCAAAGGCTTGTCCTTGGAGGGAATATCGATGACAAGGTCGGGAGCCGACTGCTTCGGTTTCGATTCGAAAATCATCGGCAAAATCACGACCGCAGCGATAACCAGCGCGATGGAACCGACCAGACGCCTGCGAGCCCGTTTCTTTTCCGGCAAATGCGGATCATCGGCACTGTTTGGCGCAGAATCTTTCTTCCGGTCGATACGGTCTGCGACAAACCGGCCATCGTTACCGGATGCACCGTCGGTATCGGACTTCGGCTTGCCCCAGCGAAAAAAGGAAAAACGGCTCATGCGATCAATGGTGGTTGGTGGAAGAATCCCGGTCAGGATCCTGAGTGACCCCTGTCACGACCCAAAACGACCCGAATGCCACTATTCTATCATTTTTCCGTGCATTGTTTTTCGCACTCGTCAACGCATCGGCAGCATGGTGATAGACGGAAATGCACTGCCCGTTGCCGTCACGCGCGATACCGGCATCCATCAGTTTCCGTTTGAGCGATTCCGCACTGGCGGCACGCGGCAACGGCAAATCGGTCAGATACCAGCGGTCGATACAATCCTTCATCAGGGCGATGACACCGTCGATATCCTTGTCGGCCATGGCGCCGAACACGGCATGCGTCGTGCCGAAGCTGCCCATTTCCTTCAGATTTCTGGCCAGTACGGCAGCCGCATGCGGATTGTGCGCCACATCGAGAATGACGGACGGCTCGTTTTGCACAATCTGGAAACGCCCCGGCAATTCCGTCTTCGCCAGACCGCGCCTGATCGCATCCACTCCGAGCGGAAGACGGGGCTGCAAGGTCTCGACGACGGCCAGTACCGTCGTGGCATTGTGAATCTGGTTGTCACCGTACAGGGCGGGCTGCGCCAGCCCCGGCAACACTGTCTTGCCGCGATAATCCCATCCGCCGTCATACATCCTGCACGAATAGTCGCGACCGAAAATTTTCAGTTCCGCACCAATCTCCCGCGCATGCGCGACCAGCGACTCCGGCGGATCGATATCGCCGTAAAACGCGATCTTGCCGCCACGGAAAATCCCGGCTTTCTCGAAACCGATCTTCTCGCGGGTATCGCCGAGGAACTCGACATGGTCGATCGCGACATTCGTCACGACGGCGACATCGGCGTCTACCAGATTGACCGCATCGAGACGACCACCGAGACCGACTTCCAGCACCACCACATCGAGTCGCGCATCCGCGAACATTTTCAGTGCGACCAGCGTCGTGAATTCGAAAAAAGTCAGCGCGACATCGCCACGCGCCGCATCGACCAGCCCGAAATAATCGACCAGCGTTTCATCGTCTGCCATCTCACCGTCGATCCGCATCCGCTCGTTGAAGCGGTGGATATGTGGCGACGTGTAAAGACCTACGCGATAACCGGCCTCTTTCCAGATCGTCTGGAGCATGGCACAGGTAGACCCCTTGCCGTTCGTCCCGCCGACAATGACGACAGGGCAATCGAAACGGATCGCCAGACGTTCCTTGACAACACGGATACGATCCAGCCCCATTTCGATATTTTTCGGATGGAGACTTTCCACCAGACGAGTCCATTCCGCAAGGGAACGTCGCGTTTCTGCGCCCTTGTGTCCGCACACTTTTTCAGACGTCATCATGAAAAACGATTGATGAAAACAATAAAAAACCCGGCGTCTCCCCATCGCTGAAAAGACGCCCGCGGAGTGAAGGATATATCCCGTCAGGAAACCTGCTCAAGCGATCTGCCCTGCAACATGGCCAGCAGATGGGAAAGTTCCTTGCGCAATTCACGGCGATCCACAATCCGGTCGATAGCGCCTTTTTTCATCAGGAATTCGGAGCGCTGGAAACCTTCCGGCAATTTTTCACGAACGGTATTCTCGATAACGCGAGGTCCTGCAAAACCGACCAGCGCCTTCGGTTCGGCCAGCACCACATCGCCCATAAATGCAAAAGATGCGGAAACGCCGCCCATGGTCGGGTCGGTCAGCACGGAAACGAAAGGCAAACCGGCCTCGGCCAGGCGAGTCAGAATCATGTTCGTCTTGGCCATTTGCATCAGCGAAAGCAAACCTTCCTGCATACGTGCGCCACCGCTGGCGGTAATGCAGATGAACGGCACTTTCTTCTCTATCGCTTCCCTGACGCCGCGCACAAACCGTTCGCCGACGACCGACCCCATGGAGCCACCCATGAACTCGAACTCGAAACAGGCCACGACGACCGGCAACGACATGATTTTCCCGCCGACGACGATCAACGCATCCGTTTCGCCGGTCGCTTTTTCTGCCGCGCTCAGGCGATCCGGATATTTCTTGCTATCCTTGAACTTCAGGGAATCATACGGCAACACCGTACGGGCGACATCGTAACGCCCTTCTTCATCGAGCAATACATTCAAACGGTCTCTTGCACGGATACGCATATGGTGGCCGCATTTCGGACAGACATGCGCATTCGTCTCCAGATCGGTCCGGTACAATACCGCCTCACACGATGGGCATTTGACCCAAAGCCCTTCCGGCACGACACGCCGTGGGTTCGTCTGATGCTGGATTCTCGGGGGCAGCAACTTGTCAAGCCAACTCATACATTCTCCTGATTAAACAGGCCATCGTTTTGAAAACGATGGCCTGCTTTCCGTCCTTATCTGCAGTAAAACCGACAGGCAATCCCTGTACAGGACGACTTTATAACCTTTATGGCGTCATTCGTCCAGTGCCTTTCGGATATCGGTCATGAATGCCCTGAGCGCATCGACCGCATTTTCCGGCGCTGTCTTGTCCAGTTCCTGTATGATACGACTTCCGATCACCACGGCATCCGCCACAGAGCCGAGTGCCCTGGCAGTCGCCGCATCGCGAATACCGAAACCGACGCCAACCGGAATGGTAACGTATTTTCTGATTTTTTCAATGCGTGACGTGACTTCGCCGACATCCAGATTCCCTGAACCAGTCACACCCTTGAGGGAAACATAATACAGATATCCCCCCGCCATACGACCGACTTGCCGGATACGTTCGTCCGTCGAGGTCGGCGCGAGCAAAAAAATCATATCCATGCCGGCCGCCCTGATTCTGGCGGCGAAATCCGCCGCCTCTTCCGGCGGATAATCGACAACCAGAACGCCATCCACGCCGCTGGCGACCGCCTTTTCGACAAAAACATCCGCGCCCATCCGCTCGATCGGATTGGCATACCCCATCAACACGACAGGCGTCATGGTGTCGCGCTGGCGAAAAATCTTTACAAGATCCAGCAGTTTTTCCAGCGTCATCCCTTTGGACAACGCCACTTCGGTGGCATGCTGAATCACCGGCCCGTCGGCCATCGGGTCGGAAAACGGGACACCCAGCTCGATGATATCCGCACCGCCCTCGACCAGCGCGAGCATCAGCGGAACGGTCAGTGCCGGATCCGGAAATCCGGCCGTAATGAAAGGAATCAGCGCTTTTTTGTTCTGTTTCTTCAGATTATCCAGTGTTTGTTGTATACGAGACATAATCGATCCTGTTCTTCAAATCCGGTTGCTGTTCAATTTTCTGGCGGAATGGCGATCACCAACGGATACCTGCCCGCAAGGCGACGGTATGCATATCCTTGTCGCCACGTCCGGAAAGATTGACCAGAATGATTTTGTCCTTGTCCAGCGTCGGCGCGAGTTTCGCCGCATAAGCCAGCGCATGGCTGGATTCCAGCGCCGGAATGATGCCCTCGATACGGCAACAATCATGAAAAGCGGCCAGCGCCTCGTCATCCGTGACCGGCACATACGACGCCCGCCCGGAATCCTTCAGCCAGGCATGCTCCGGTCCGACGCCCGGATAATCCAGACCGGCAGAAACGGAACAGGTATCGATGATCTGTCCGTCGCCGTTCTGAAGCAGATAAGTCCGATTGCCATGCAGAACCCCTGGAGAGCCGCCATTGAGCGAAGCGGCATGCCGTCCCGTCTCGATGCCTTCTCCGGCCGCCTCGACACCGACCAGCGCCACTTCGCCGCGATCGATATACGGATAGAAAATGCCCATCGCATTGGATCCCCCCCCCACACAGGCGACCACGATATCCGGCTGGCGACCTGTGAGCTCAGGCATCTGCACGAGACATTCCTCGCCGATCACCGACTGGAAATCGCGTACCATCATCGGATAGGGATGCGGTCCTGCCACCGTGCCGATGATATAGAACGTCGTGCCGACATTGGCGACCCAGTCGCGCATGGCCTCATTCAACGCATCCTTCAACGTTTTCGAGCCGGACTCGACCGGTACGACCGACGCCCCCAGCAATTTCATCCTGTACACATTCTGCGCCTGCCGCTCGACATCCTCGCTGCCCATATAGACATGGCATTCCAGACCGAAACGCGCACAAATCGTCGCCGTCGCCACACCATGCTGACCGGCCCCCGTTTCGGCGATGATCCGGGTCTTGCCCATCCGCTTCGCCAGCAAAGCCTGCCCGATCACATTATTGATTTTGTGAGCGCCGGTATGATTGAGGTCTTCACGCTTGAGGTAGATTTGCGCGCCGCCCAGCATCTCAGACCAGCGCGACGCATGATAGACCGGCGAAGGACGGCCGACAAAATGTTTCAGTTCATAACGGAATTCCGCGAGAAAACCGGGATCATGCTTGTAACGCGCATAAGCCTGTTTCAGCTCGTCCAGCGCGTGGATCAGCGTTTCGGAAACAAAAATGCCGCCATAGGGGCCGAAATGACCGTTTTCATCCGGCAAATGATAGCCGGACGCCTCGAACAGCGCATCGGACGCGCTGCAGTATTCTTTTTGACTCATGGATAAATCTCTCCTGAATGCGATGGCATCGCCACCTGCACGAAACGGAACCGTGCCGCAAAATCCTGCTATACCGTTTCATCGGCCTTGCGTACCGCCTGGATGAACGCATGGATTTTCACGGCGTCCTTGATGCCGCGTGCCGCTTCCACGCCACTGCTGACGTCAACGGCGAACGGGCGCAACCGCGCAATCGCACCAGCGACATTTTGCGCGCTCAAGCCACCACTCAAAACGACCCGAGGCCCGATTTCTTTTGACACGAGAGACCAATCGAATACCTTTCCCGCACCGCCGTAGGCATCCGTCCAGGTATCCAGAAGCAAACCCTTGAAAAACGGACTGGCGTTGCGATAAATCCGTTCGTATTGTAGCAAATCATCGGGCGTTGTATCCGGTTTGACGCGAAAAACACGAATAAAAGGCAAACCGGCTGCACGCGCCGCATCATGGCAAGCCTGCGGCGATTCATCACCATGGAACTGCAACAACGACAAATGCGCCAGCCGGGCGGCATTTTCCACATCACGGCAATCCGCATTGACGAACAGACCGACCGTCGAGACGAAAGCCGGCACATGTGCCGAAAGAGCGGCGGCTTTCTCCGGCGCGACGAAACGCGGACTGGCCGGATAAAAAACGAAACCGAGCGCGTCCGCACCGGCACAAACGACAGCCTTGACATCTTCCTCGCGGGTCAGCCCGCAAATCTTGATTCGCGTACGATAAGTCATGATTCAGTATGCAATGAAAAAACGTCCGGCAAACCGCTATCAGGGAAAAACATCATCCCTTTGCGGCAACCCCCACTTGCTGTCATAAAACACCCGCGACAGATACAGGCCATCCGGCGCGAAAGTCGGCGCAGCCAGCGACCGGTTCCTGCTGTCCAGCAGGGTTTTCATCCACTGCGGCGACTGGTTTTGCTTGCCGACCACGATGAGGGAACCGACGATATTGCGGATCATATGATGCAAAAAAGCATTCGCCTCGAACGTGAACACAATCAGGTTCCCCTGCCGCACAATGGAAATATCATGCATCGTCTTCACCGGCGTGATCGACTGGCATTCCGCTGCTCGGAATGCCGAGAAATCGTGTTCACCAAGCAAAAAAGCCGCTCCCTGCCGCATTCTGTCCAGATCAAGCGGCCTGAAAACCCAGCCCGCCCGGTTCTTCCACAACGGCGAACGAACCGGACTGTTGTATATCAGATAACGATACCGGCGCGCCAACGCACTGGAACGTGCATGGAAACCATCCTTGCCGCCCTGTACCTCGCATGCCCAGCGCACCGCAATGGATGACGGCAAATAGGAATTGATCCCGCGCACCCATGACACAGGCCGCCGATCCAGTTCGGTATCGAGATGCACCACCTGTTCCGTGGCATGCACACCGGCATCGGTCCGTCCGGCACACGTCGTCGGAATTTCCGTCTGTGCAAACTGCCTGATCGCATCTTCCAGCCGATCCTGTACCGTCATGCCGTCCGGCTGCGTCTGCCAGCCGCGCCAGTTTGTGCCGTCATATTCGATACCCAAAGCAATCCGTTTCATTTCATCCTGTCCGATCCATTCCGGAAGCCCCCTATTTTACCGTACAAATCCCGGGCATCCGCGACACGCCGTTTTCCGGACTGATGCAGGACACCTGCAACCTGCCATACCCCCTACCCGCCATAGCCTTCACCTGCAAATCAAATGCCACCCGGCATCACTTCAATATGAAAACAGGAATCATTTTCATATTGAAGTTTCACCTTGCGGGGAATAGAATACGCAAACAGTTTTCGGATTCATGCAGGGAATTATCTTGGGTCGCTCCACGTCATACCAGACCAGACACCGCAAGGCGTTGCTTTCCTTTCTGGAATCGGCGCAGGGAAAGCATGTCACGGCCGGCGACATCCATCACCATTTCCGGCAACTTGGCATGACAATCGGCATCTCCACCATATACCGCCATCTCGAGCGGATGGTCGATGAGGGGCTGGTCAACCAGTACATTCTGGACAAGGCAGACGCCGCCTGTTTCGAATACGTCGGTCCCCATATCGAGGAGCATGCATCACCATGTTTTCACCTCAAATGCGAATCGTGCGGCAAGCTGATTCATGTGCATTGCGACGAGCTGAGCCAGATACACGACCACATGCGCCAGAAACACGGGTTCGACGTCAACACGATGCGGACGGTCTTTTACGGTCAGTGCGACCAGTGCAAGAACCCGTCGCACCGCTAACGCCCGTTCATCCGGATTTCATCATGGTCACGCATTCCCAAAACATGCAATCCTTACCTGTTTTATTGTCACCGTTCACCGGCGCATGCCACAACACCGCATGCCCGCAACATATGAGACCCTGTCGATGAAACGTCTATTTTCGCTTCTGGCCATGACAGCACTGGCCGCTATCTGCCTGACGGCCTGCGATTCCCGCACGCATGAAACACCTGCCTCGACGCACCGTTTGCGTATCGTAACCACCATCTTCCCGCAATTCGATTTCGCACGCGAAATCGGCGGTGGCAAGGCCGATGTCGCCATGCTGCTCAAACCCGGTATGGAAAGCCATTCCTACGAGCCGTCGCCACGGGATATCCAGTCCATCCAGAACAGCGACCTGTTCATCTACACCGGCGGCGAAAACGACGCATGGGTGGAAAATATCCTGAACGCCATGGGCGATAAAAAACCCGCCACCATCAAACTGCTCGATACCGTCAACACCGTCGAGGAAGAAACCGTAGACGGCATGGAACACGACCATGACGGCCCTCGCCACGATATCGACGAACATGTCTGGACATCCCCGAAAAACGCCGTCATTATCGTCGACCGGATAGCCGCCGCCATGGCGGAAAAAGACCCGGCCAACGCCGGTCTGTATGAACAGAACCGTCAACGATATGTCGGACAACTTCAGCAAATGGACACCACATTCCGTGACGTCATCGGCCATGCCAAACGCAAAACCCTGCTTTTCGGCGACCGTTTCCCGTTCCGCTACTTCGCCGATGAATACGGCCTGAAATACTACGCCGCCTTCTCCGGCTGCTCCGTGGAAACCGAAGCCAGCGCCGCCACACTCGCCTTTCTGATAGAGCGCGCGAAAAAAGAACACATTCCTGTCGTATTCACCATCGAATTTTCCAACGGAAAAATCGCCGACGCCATCAGCGATGCGACCGGCGCGCGAAAAATGACCCTGTACTCTTACCACAACCTGACCCGCGACCAGCTCGAAGCGGGCGAAACCGTGCTCGGTCTGATGCAGAAAAACATCGACAGCCTGAAAACCGCACTGTACTGACAAGACAGCACCGCACGACAGAACATGAACCTGATTACCTGCCAGAACGTGTCTTTCGCCTATAACGGAACCGTCGCCGTGAAAGACCTCAACTTCACGGTGACAGCGGGCGACTACCTTTGCATCGCCGGTGAAAACGGTGCCGGGAAAAGCACACTGGTCAAGGGACTGTTGCATCTGATTCGTCCGTCAGGCGGCATCATCCGCATGGCTGACGGTTTCGTCGCCAGCGAAATCGGCTATCTTCCGCAACAAAATCCCATCCAGAAAGACTTTCCCGCCAGCGTGCATGAAGTCGTACTCTCGGGTTGTCTGAACCGGCTGGGATGGCTGCCTTTTTACCGTACCGACGAAAAACGTCTCGCCGAAAAAAACATGGCGCGTCTCGGCATCGCCCATCTCAAAGACCGCTGCTATGCCGAACTTTCGGGCGGCCAGCAACAACGCGTCCTGCTGGCACGTGCCCTGTGCGCCGCGAAAAAAGCGATTCTGCTCGACGAACCGGCAGCCGGTCTGGACCCTGTCGTTTCCCAGGAACTCTATGAACTGATACACACCATCAACCAGGACGGCATGACCATCATCATGGTCACCCACGACATCGCCGCCACCCTGAAATACGCACGGCACATCCTGCATCTCCAGCATACCCAGCTGTTTTTCGGAACGACCGGCGACTACATCCACAGCGACATCGGTCGCATCTTCACAAGAGGAGACATCTATGCCCGGTTTTCTGCATGACATGCTCTCCTATCCATTCATGGTACGTGCCCTTGTCGTGGGTACCGTCGTGGCATTGTGCGCCTCGCTGCTCGGTGTCAGTCTGGTGCTCAAACGCTATTCCATGATCGGCGACGGCCTTTCCCACGTCGGCTTCGGTGCGCTCGCGCTGGCGACCGCCATGAACGCCGCGCCGCTGACGATCGCCATTCCCGTCGTCGTCACGGCATCGTTTCTGTTGCTGCGACTGAGCGCAAACAGCAAAATCAAGGGAGACGCCGCCATCGCACTCATCTCGACAGGCGCACTGGCGACCGGCGTCATGATCGTCTCGATGACCACCGGCATGAATACCGACGTCAACAACTACCTGTTCGGCAGCATCCTCGGCATGTCCTCTTCCGATGTGAACCTGAGCCTGGTCCTGTCCGCCGTGGTGCTGGTACTGTTCGTCGTATTGTACAACCGGATTTTCGCCATCACCTTCGATGAAACCTTCGCTCGCGCGACCGGTACCCGTTCGGGAGCGCTCAACATGCTCATCGCCCTCATGTCCGCGCTGATCATCGTACTGGGCATGCGCATGATGGGCGCGCTGCTGATCTCCAGCCTGATTGTTTTCCCTGCGCTCACATCCATGCGGCTGTGCCGTACCTTCCGCTCCGTCATCCTCAATGCCGCCGCGATTTCGGTCGCATGTCTGTGGCTCGGCATCGTGATTTCCTACCGCTATGCGACCCCCACCGGCGCCAGCATCGTCTTGTGCCATATGACCGCCTTTGCCCTGTACTGGCTCGCCAGTCTCGTCATCAAAGCGGCGGCATCCGGCAAATGATAACGGCTATCTCCGGGCGACACCGTTCCCCTTTCTCACCACAGGCATCCTGACGACTGCGCAATGCCCTGGCAAAACCCGTCAATACCGTGACACACGCATGCCGACGGCTCACTGTCCATCCGCCCGGTAAATCATCAGAAAAGCATCGACCGCGGTGCCGATTTTCTGCCGGAACGTCCCGGCATCGAACGGTTCGCCATAACGGAAAAGATAGCGTTCGAACAATTCCGCTCTCAACAACGCGAATAATTGGGCAGCCGCGACCCCTGTATCGGCACGACGCAACTGGCCACGTTGCATGAACACTTCCAGAATAGCGGCAATCCGTTTGCGCCCGGTCAATGGCCCGACTTCATAAAACACACTGCTCGTTTCTGAACGTCCCGACTCCTCGACAGCCAGCCGGTACAATTCCTGGAATTCCGGCAGACAAATCATCGACATGAACTTCTCGCCGAAATCTTTCAGTATCGCGGCAATATCCATCGGAGAATTTTCCGCCTCGGAAAACACCGCTTCAATCCGGTGTCTGTAACCTTCCGGGATCACCTCGACAGACTGGTCGATATAAGTGGTGATTTCATCGCGATTGCGATGCGCCGCAGCGCTCATCACTTCCTGAAAAAGCAGCTTCTTGGAAGGGAAATAACCGTACAACGTCGTTTTCGAGCCACCGAGACGCGCAGCGATTTCATTCATCGAAGTCTTTTCATAGCCCATCTCACAAAACACCTCATGCGCCACTTTCAGAATGGCATTGCGCTTCATTTCGGTCTTTTTTCTCATTTTCTGTACCAACCTGTATCATTTTTATTGACAACGAGGAATGCTCGCCAGATAATCAAACCAAACTGTACGGTTTTGAACGAATGAATTTATGATTTTATTTTCACATTGTCGCACATACCGGCGCATCTCACTGATTTCGTGCCTGTTTCCCGCATGCCTTGTCGCATTTCTGTGCGGTTGTGCTCCCATTCCGCCGAAAGACGCCTCGCCGGAAATGAAACCGCCCGAACAATACGAGACCACCCAGTCCTTTTCGGGCCCCGAGCGCGACTGGCCAGACGAAAAATGGTGGACGTCCTACAACGATCCACAACTCGACATACTGATCGGGGAAGCGCTTGTTCATGCCCCATCCATGACGATCGCCGAAGCACGTTTCCGGCAAGCCGTCGCCATCGCAAAACAGGCTGGCGCGATTTTGCAACCGCAAGTCAACATGGATGCCTCTGCCACCGTACAGAAACTGAGCTACAACTACAGCCTGCCCCCCGATCTGACGCCGCACGGCACGCACGGATACGCCAGCATGGCCTTGAACTTCAGCTGGGAACTGGATTTCTGGGGCAAGAACCGTGCTGCCCTGATGGCGGCCACATCGGCACGTGAAGCGGCCGCCGCCGATGCGGCGCAGGCTCGCCTGCTTCTGTCGGCATCCATCGCTTCGGAATACGGCGAACTGGCACGCCTGTACGACACACTCGATACGGTCAACGCGATTGCCGGTATCCAGAAAAAAAACCTGGAACTGTTCATGGAACGCAACAGGCACGGACTGGAAACCCTCGCCAGCGTCGAACATGCCAAATCGCTTTTGGCACGTACCGAGGAAGAAGCCCTGTCGCTGGAGAAGCAAATCGGATTGCAACGCAACAAACTGGCCGCACTCATGGGCGCGGGCCCGGACAGGGGGCTGTCGATCACGCGACCGCAACTGCACCCTGCGGCGAACTATGCACTTCCTGCCGAATTGCCGCTGAATTTGCTGGGACGTCGCCCGGACATTGTCGCTGCACGCCTGCAAGTCGAGGCCGCGACCAGCATGATCGAAAAGCAAAAAGCCGAATTTTATCCGAACATCAATCTGTCGGCCTTTCTCGGGTATCAGGCGCTTGGCCTGGACAAAGTCCTGAAATACGGTTCCGACTTCGGCGGTATCGGTCCAGCCATTTCCCTGCCGATTTTCACCGGCGGACGCTTAAGCGCGGAACTTGAAGAAGCACGTGCCAGACGGGACGAAACCGTCGGTCTCTACAACCAGACCGTTTCCGTGGCATTACAGGAAGTCGGTGACGCCATCCTGAACCAGAAACAGCTGATCCTGCAACTTGAAAAAATCCGCACGGCCGTTCATTCCGCCCGTGAAGCACACCGCATCATCAGCGACCGCTATCGCGGCGGTCTGGCCAATTATCTGGAAGTGCTGGCGGCAGAGGAAACATGGCTTGAAACCTCACGTACCGAAAAAGATCTGCAATCCAGAATATTCACCTACGACGTGGCGCTCATCAAGGCACTCGGCGGCGGTTACAACATGCCGGCCTCGGCCGATACCGGTCATCCCGTCACCGAAAACTGAATGCAACGTCACAAGGACTGACAAGGAACACCCATGAGCAATCAGACAAACACCATCCCTCCGGAAGAACATCCTGTGCCAGACAAAAACCATACCCGGCGCAAACGGCTTTTCATCGGATTGTTCGCCATCATCATCGCAAGCGCCATCGGCTATGGTGCCTACTGGTATCTGTATGCATCGCGTTTCGTCTCGACCGACAATGCCTATACGGCGACCGAAGTGGCACAAGTCACCCCGTCGGTTTCCGGTACGGTACAGGCCGTGAACGTCGTGGACACCCAGGAAGTCAAGGCTGGCGACATTCTGGTCGTCATCGATGAAATCGATGCACGACTGGCGCTGAATCAGGCCATGGCCGACGAAAGTCAGGCGCATGCCCAGCTTGCCGCAGCACAGGCAGACCTGAAAAAAGCAAAAATCGATTTGCGACGCAGAAAAGCCCTGATCGGTTCAGGTTCCGTATCGGGGGACGAACTGACCACCGCGCAAAATGCCTATGAATCGGCCAGTGCACGCATCGATCAGGCCAAAGCAGCAATCGCACAAGCCCAGGCGCGAGCCGAACAGGCACGAGTCGACTTGTCACGCACCATCTTGCGCGCACCGGTCGATGGCGTCATTTCCAAGAGAACCGTTCAGGTCGGCCAGAAAGTTCAGGCCGGCATGCCACTGATGGCGGTCGTTCCGATTCAGGACATCCACGTGGACGCCAACTTCAAGGAAGGACAATTAACCCATGTCCGGACGGGTCAGAGCGCCGAAGTGGTTTCCGACATCCACGGCTCATCGGTGGTCTATCACGGCGTCGTGGACGGATTTTCCGGCGGTACCGGTTCCGCTTTCGCACTGATTCCTGCACAAAACGCGACCGGAAACTGGATCAAGGTCGTCCAGCGTCTTCCCATCCGCATCCGGCTCGATCCCGAAGAACTGAAAGCAAACCCCTTGCAGGTCGGACTCTCCATGACCGTGACGGTCGATACAGCCAGCGGAAAGCCGCAGGAGTGATTCGCAAATATCTTGTTCAACGCATCTCCTCGAATACCCGATCATGAAGCAGGAATCACACATCACCATTCAGGGGCCGATGCTCCTGCTAACCGCACTGGTATTGACTGCGGGGAACTTCGTCGCCGTACTCGACACCACAATCGCCAACGTATCCGTCGCCCATATCGCCGGCGCACTGGGCGCCAGCAACAGTCAGGGCACATGGGTCATCACATCCTATGCAGTGGCCGAAGCCATTACCGTCCCGCTTACCGGCTGGCTTGCAAAACGTTTCGGAACCATCCGTGTCTTCCGTTATGCGCTGGTCGCATTTGGCATATGCTCCGCACTGTGCGGACTGGCCCATTCGCTGGGTTTCCTGATTGGCGCACGCGTCCTGCAAGGTTTCGCGGGCGGGTCGCTCATGCCGTTATCATTGACACTGTTGCTACGCATCTTTCCCAAGGAAAAGGCAGCAATGGCTAATGGCCTGTGGGCGACTACCACACTGATGGCTCCCGTACTCGGCCCCCTTCTCGGCGGCTGGATATGCGATGAATACAGCTGGCCATGGATTTTCTACATCAACGTACCGATCGCCATTGTGTGCGGTTTCGCGCTTTACATCATCTTCGGCCATCACAAGGAAGAAACACAAAAACATCCGATCGACAAGGTCGGTCTGCTGCTCATGATCATCTGGGTCAGCGCCCTGCAAATCATGATGGACGAAGGCAAGGACAAGGACTGGTTCGCCTCCAGCTACATCATCACGCTGGCAATCATTGCGGCAATCGGATTCGCAGCCTTCATGATCTGGGAACTCACACAGAAAAAAGACCCTATCGTGGATTTGACAGTTTTCCGGCATCGCGGTTTCTCGGCCAGTGTCCTGACGCTTTCACTGGGATTCGGTACCTATTTCGGTATCAATGTCCTGACACCGTTATGGCTGCAAACCAACATGGAATACACTTCGACATGGTCAGGCCGGACAACCGCATGGACCGGTTTGTCTGCACTGTTGATCTCATTTCTCGTCACCATACTATCCACCCGTATCGATGGCCGGAAACTGGTTTTTTGCGGCGTTCTGTGGATGGGGCTGGTCACATTCTTCCGAAGTTTTTTGAATACCGACGTGGATTACTGGACTATCGTTCTGCCACTACTGATTATGGGACTCGGAACACCGTTTTTCATGATTCCCATATCGGCACAAGCCATGACGAGCGTCAACCCGGACGAAATGGAATCCGCTGCCGGGCTGATGAATTTCCTGCGCACGATAGCGGGCGCTTTCGCGACCTCGCTCGTCAATACCGTCTGGGAAAACCAGACGAACTACAAGCATGAACAACTCTCCGTCCTTCTGGACCCGAACGGTACCTATTTCCGCGAACTCATCAATTCCGGTATGGATACCGAAGTCGCACGCGGCATAATCGACCAGCTGACCACATCCCAAAGCGTGATGCTGGCGACCAACGACATCATGCTTTACAGCAGCGTCGCTTTCGCCATCGCGGCTTTCGCCATCTGGCTGGGTCCCAATACCCGCAAACGCCAGACGAAAAACCAATGAAAAACGGGCAGGATAACCTGCCCGTTTTCGTTTTCATGATGGCAAAAACCGTTACCGGCTGTCACACCTCATTCCAGAATGATACGCAACATGCGGCGCAACGGTTCGGCAGCCCCCCACAACAACTGGTCGCCGACCGTAAAGGCGGACAGGTATTCGCCGCCCATGCCCAGCTTGCGCAGACGACCGACCGGCACGGTCAAGCTACCGGATACCGCAGCGGGTGTCAGATCGCGCATGGAATCGGTGCGGGTGTTGGGAACGACCTTCGCCCATGGATTATGGCTTCTGATCATATCCTCGATTTCATCAAGCGGCACATCCTTTTTCAGCTTGATGGTGAGCGCCTGCGAATGACAACGCATCGCACCGATCCGGACACACAGCCCATCGACCACGATCCGGTTGCCGTCATCCTTGCCCAGAATCTTGTTCGTTTCCGCACCGCCCTTCCATTCCTCACGCGACATGCCGTTACCCAGATCGGTATCGATCCAGGGAATCAGGTTGCCTGCCAGCGGAACACCGAACTGTTTCGTTTCGTCCGCCGTCATGCCACGCTGGCGAGCCAGCACCTGACGGTCGATTTCCAGAATGGCGGATGCCGGGTCTTCCAGATTCATCCTGACCTCGGTATGAATGGAGCCGAACTGCGTCAGCAATTCACGCATATGCTGCGCGCCGCCGCCGGATGCCGCCTGATAGGTCATGGAAGTCATCCATTCGACCAGATCGTTTGCGAACAGGCCTCCCAACCCCATCAACATGCACGAAACCGTACAGTTGCCACCGATGAAGTTCCTGACGCCCCTTGCCAGCGCATCGTCGATCACCTTGCGGTTGACCGGGTCGAGAATGATGATGGCGTCGTCGTTCATCCGCAATTTGGAAGCGGCATCGATCCAGTAACCATCCCATCCTGCCGCACGCAGCTTCGGGAACATGTCGGCCGTATAGTCGCCACCCTGGCAGGAAATCAGGATATTGCACTTTTTCAGTTCATCCGTGCTGAACGCATCTTTCAGCACCGTTTCGTTTTTCGCCATCGCCGGCGCCTTGCCGCCGACATTGGAAGTCGTAAAGAAAACCGGCTCGAACAAACCGAAATCGTTTTCCTCCTGCATGCGCTGCATCAGCACGGAACCGACCATGCCACGCCAGCCAATCAATCCTACCCGTTTCATCTCATTCACCCGATTCAGTCAGTTACGCGCGTCTTACAGTGCCGCGACAACGGCATCGCCCATTTCCTTCGTGCCGACGCGTTTGGTACCGGCTTCGTAAATGTCGCCGGTACGCAGACCGTCAGCCAGCACTTTCTTGACCGCTTTTTCGATACGATCCGCCTGTTCGCCCATATTCAGCGAATAACGCAGCATCATGGCGGCAGACAGGATTTGCGCCAGCGGATTGGCGATACCCTTGCCGGCGATATCCGGAGCGGAACCATGGGACGGTTCATACAGCCCCTTGTTGTTTTCATCCAGCGAAGCGGACGGCAACATGCCGATGGAACCGGTCAGCATGGCGGCGGCATCCGACAGAATGTCACCGAAAATATTGCCGGTCAGAATGACATCGAGTTCCTTCGGCGCACGAACCAGCTGCATGGCGGCATTGTCCACATACATATGGTCGAGTTTGACATCAGGATATTCCTTCGAGACATCGATCACGATCTCGCGCCAGAGCTGGGACGTTTCCAGCACATTGGCCTTGTCCACGGAAGTCAGACGTTTGCTGCGTTTCTGTGCGGTCTGGAAACCGACATGGGCGATACGACGGATTTCAGGTTCGGAATAACGCATGGTATCGAAACCTTCGCGTGCGCCCTTGAACGGGCCGTCCGGCGCTTCGCGATGACCGCGCGGCTGTCCGAAATAGATATCGCCCGTCAGTTCGCGGACGATCAGCAAATCGAGTCCGGCGACGACTTCCGGTTTCAGCGTGGAAGCGCCTGCCAGTTCCGGATACAGAATGGCGGGACGAAGATTGGCAAACAGTTTCAGATTCTTGCGCAGCCCCAGAATCGCCTGTTCAGGACGCAAGGCACGTTCCAGCGTATCGTACTTGAAATCGCCGACCGCGCCGAACAGAATCGCATCGGCTTCCTTTGCCAGCTTGAGCGTACCTTCCGGCAGCGGATGACCATGCGCCGCATATCCCGCACCGCCGACATCAGCCCATTCCATTTCGAAATTTTCACCCAGCGCATTCAGAACCCGAACGGCTTCATTCATGATTTCCGGGCCGATACCGTCGCCCGGCAGAATTGCAATCTTCACGTTTAACCTCTTTCTAGTCGGCACATGCCGCAACCGGCCGCGCCCTCTCCTGTTGATATGAAACCCACCTCAAATCGTATTGGTCAGCCAGGGCTGTTCGGCGATATGACGCTTCTCATATTCCCGAATCTTGTCCGCTTTCTGCAAGGTCAGACCGATATCGTCCAGTCCGTTCATCAGGCAATACTGGCGGAACGGATCGATGGCGAAGGTAAAGACCAGCTTGTTGTCCTCACTGGAGACCACCATCTTTTCCAGATCGATCGTCAGCTTGTAACCAGGCTGTGCCTGAACTGCCGCAAAGAGCTGATCCACCTGTTCTTCCGACAGGGTGATCGGCAGAAAACCGTTCTTGAAACAGTTGTTGAAGAAAATATCGGCGAAACTCGGCGCGATGACAGCCTTGAAACCATACTGTTGCAAAGCCCATGGCGCATGCTCGCGTGAAGATCCACATCCGAAATTCTTGCGCGCCAGCAAAATCGAAGCGCCCTGGTAGCGGGGCTGATTCAGCACGAAATCCGGATTCAGCGGGCGTTTGGAGTTATCCATACCCGGTTCGCCATGATCGAGATAGCGCCATTCATCAAACAGATTCGGTCCGAAACCCGTCCGTTTGATCGATTTCAGAAACTGTTTCGGGATAATCGCATCGGTATCCACATTGACGCGATCAAGCGGGACAACCAGCCCGGTGTGTACGGTAAATTTTTCCATGATTTCAAATCAGTCCGTTCGTCTTTCGCCAAACGGCAAAAGCACCGGTCTCATGGCCTGTACGCCACAAAACCGGAAAAAACACAAAAAACGTCCAGCCAGCGTTATCTTGCGGCGTTCTCGACCGCAGAACCTGCTTTCTGCACATCCTTGCCGATACCCTGCACGGTATTGCACGCGGCCAGGAACATGACGGCGGAAAAAACAGCGACCAGCATTCTCATCTTTTATCTCTCCCTGTTCAGTGATTTTTTCGTACATCGACAAAATGTCCGGCAATACCGGCAGCGGCCGCCATGGCAGGCGAAACCAGATGGGTTCTGCCGCCCTGTCCCTGTCGGCCTTCGAAATTCCGGTTCGATGTGGAAGCACACCGTTCCCCCGGAGCCAACCTGTCATCATTCATCGCCAGACACATGGAACATCCCGGTTCACGCCATTCAAATCCGGCATCCATGAAAATCTTGTCCAGCCCTTCCTTTTCCGCCTGTTCCTTGACCAGACCGGAACCCGGCACCACCAGCGCCAGCTTGACGTTGGCGGCGCGCTTTTT
>CASETG010000029.1 GCA_949290765.1 Oxalobacter formigenes
CGGACGCTCAGTGCAAAACTGCCGAAACCGCGAATTTCGATGCGCTGACCGCCCGCCAGGGCGTCTGCCATGGCGTCCAGTATGGTTTTCACGGTCAGTTCAGCGTCTTTGGCCAACAGTTGAGGATAGCTGTTTGCCAAAGAAATGATCAATTCGGATTTGGTCATTGTGCACTCGTGATTATTGCTTGTTGTCGAATTTTGCTTTGAGCAGGGCGCCCAGACTGGTCATGCCGGAAGCGGCGCTCGAATCGTTCTGGATTTTCTGCATGGCTTCCTGGGTTTCCATCTGGTCTTTTGCCTTGATCGACAGCTGCAGCGAACGGGACTTGCGGTCGATGTTGATGATCATGACTTCGACCTGATCGCCTGCTTTCAGATGGGAGCCGGCATCTTCCACACGGTCGCGGGAGATTTCGGAAGCGCGCAGATAGCCTTCGACGTCATCGTTGAGCTGGATGACCGCGCCTTTCGGTTCTACCGACTTGACCGTACCGGTCACGACGGAACCCTTGTCGTTCATGGCGATGTAGTTGTTGAACGGATCGCCTTCGAGCTGTTTGACGCCCAGCGAAACGCGTTCGCGTTCGACGTCGATGGCCAGAACGACAGCTTCGAGTTCATCGCCTTTCTTGAAGTTGTGGACAGCCGTTTCGCCCGGTTCCGTCCAGGACAGGTCGGAAAGGTGAACCAGACCGTCGATATTGCCGGGCAGGCCGATGAATACGCCGAAGTCGGTGATGGACTTGATGGCGCCGCTTACCTTGTCGCCCTTCTTGTGGGTGTCGGCGAATTCTTCCCACGGATTCGGTTTGCACTGTTTCATGCCCAGGCTGATACGGCGACGTTCTTCGTCGATTTCCAGTACCATGACTTCGACTTCGTCGCCCAGCTTGACGACCTTGTTCGGAGCGACGTTCTTGTTGGTCCAGTCCATTTCGGATACGTGTACCAGACCTTCGATGCCCTGTTCGACTTCAACGAAAGCACCGTAATCGGTCAGGTTGGTGACCTTGCCGAACAGACGGGTGCCCTGCGGATAGCGGCGGGAAAGACCGGTCCACGGATCGTCTCCGAGCTGTTTGACGCCCAGCGAAACGCGGTTCTTTTCCTGATCGTATTTCAGAACCTTGGCGGTGATTTCCTGGCCGACCGTCAGCATTTCGGACGGATGGCGAACACGACGCCATGCCAGGTCGGTGATGTGCAGCAGACCGTCGATGCCGCCGAGATCGATGAATGCACCGTAATCGGTGATGTTCTTGACGATACCGTTGACGATGGTGCCTTCTTTCAGGGTTTCCATCAGTTTCTGGCGTTCTTCGCCCATGGATGCTTCGACGACAGCGCGGCGGGACAGCACGACATTGTTGCGCTTGCGGTCGAGTTTGATGACCTTGAATTCCAGGGTCTTGCCTTCATAAGGCGTGGTGTCCTTGACAGGACGGGTATCCACCAGGGAACCCGGCAGGAAAGCGCGGATACCGTTGGTCAGTACGGTCAGACCGCCCTTGACCTTGCCGTTGACGGTACCGGTGACGATTTCGCCCGATTCCATGGCTTTTTCCAGAGCCAGCCAGGAAGCGAGGCGTTTGGCCTTGTCGCGGGACAGGATGGTGTCGCCATAACCGTTTTCAAGCGATTCGATGGCAACGGAGACATAGTCACCGACCTTGACTTCCAGTTCGCCGACGTCGTTTTTGAATTCGTCGATAGGAATAAAGGATTCGGATTTCAGTCCGGCATTGACGACGACGAAATTGTGGTCGATGCGGACGACTTCAGCCGAAATGACTTCGCCGGAGCGCATGTCATGACGGGCAAGAGATTCTTCAAATAAAGCGGCAAAACTTTCCATTCCGGAATCCTGGGTAGATGCAGCAGTAGGCATATATTAGTTGTGAAAAGCCGGTCATTCCATGCGGAACAAACCGGGTCAGGTTGTAAAATACCCGCAAAGGCCTTGCACCTTGACGGGGCCGAAAGAGGCGCGAGCCTCAACTGCGTGACCGGACGGTACGGGCAAACAGCTCCAGTACACGCTCGACCGTTTCATGAATGTTCATGTCCGATGTGTCGAGCACGATGGCGTCAGGCGCGGCGACGAGCGGCGCTGTCTGACGTTGGGCATCGCGTTTGTCACGTTCGACCAAATCGTTTCGCAGACTGTCAATGTTAGCAGGAATTCCTTTTTCCAACAACTGCTTATATCGTCTTTCCGCGCGAATATCGACACTGGCGGTCAGAAATATCTTGAGATCGGCTTCCGGGAAAATGACCGTTCCCATATCGCGTCCATCTGCCACCAGTCCGGGTGCTTTTCTGAAACCGGTCTGCAAATCGAACAGTGCTTGCCGCACTTCCGGAATGGCGGCGACTTTCGAGGCCATATTGCCGATGGTTTCCGCGCGGATGGCGTCGGTGACGTCTTCATTTCCGAGAAAAACGGATTCTTTTTCGAAACGGCAGGGCAAATGGCGTGCCGTTTCGGCGATTTGAACGGTATCATCCGGATTGATGCCGGAACGTATGACGGATAATGCGGTCAGACGATACAATGCTCCGGAGTCGAGATAATGGAAATGGAGCTTTTCGGCGACGATTCGCGCGACGGTTCCTTTTCCGGATGCGGTCGGGCCGTCGATGGTGATGATGGAAATGTTCATGGATGGGTTTGACACGGCGTGATATACCAGATGAAATGGAAAACTCGTCTTTCGTCGCCAGCGACAGCGATATGTTATCCGGATTGAACAAAATATTCCGGATAATATCCGGACGGCGTTAGAATTTGGGGCAAAAATGCTACACAAGAGCGTGCCAGCACGCAACCAGCCGTTTTTGCAGGGTGTCAATCTTTATTCTATCGGTGACCTTTGAAAATGATTTCAGAATTTGATGTATTGTCGGAAAAAATCAGCCAGCTGGCCAGCCTGACTCAGGCGTTGAGACGGGAGAATGCCGATTTGCGTTTGAAAAATGCGGAACTGACGCTGGAAAACCAGCAGCTCTCGGAACGGATGGAAGGTGCGCGGCAGCGAGTGTCTTCACTGATACAGACCTTGCCGGCCGCAGAAAATGCAGAAGGGGTGTCCAATGATACAAATTGATGTGACCATTATGGGGCAGTCCTATCGTCTGGCATGCCATGATGACGAAAAGGACAGGTTGAAAGAAGCAGTGGCGTATCTTGACAAGAAGATGTGCGCGATTCGGGATGCCGGAAAAATCAAGGGTAACGACAGGATTGCGATTATGGCCTCGCTGTCTATCGCGGCGGAACTGTTGGCTATCAAGTCGCCGAGCGGCCCGCTGTCGGGGATGTCCATGGCGGAAATCAAGCAGAAAATAGACGCCATGAACAGCGTGCTGGACCAGGCGCTTGTTCCGCAGGACAATCTTTTCTGAAGATGGCGATTTTTCAAAAACGCGGTTGACAGATACTCTTATTCAGGTAGACTAAAACCACCCTGCGGTGTTCGTGATTGTCATATATTCTTTGAACCATTTCTGAGCACAGGTTGCGGAATCTTGACGGATGGGCGTGATCGTCGCTCGTTCGATGAACCCGAAATCCGACTTACCGTGACCACCTTGAACCTTCGGTTCAAGATGCCGACATAAGCGGCACAGGCGGGGTTCCCTTTCTTGTGGGCTGCATGTCGTTGCATGCAGCCTTTTCGTTTTTCAGTAACCGGCAAGCCGATCGACACGCGCACTCAATTCCTCGCCCCGCTCGAAAGCGGCGATCATGCGTGCGATTTGCGAGACCGTTTCCTGGCAGAAAGTCAGTCCGGCGATGTGTGGTGTGATGGTGATGTTGTCGTGATTCCAGAACGGGTGTTCCGGTGGAAGCGGTTCGCTGGATGTGACATCGAGCGTGGCGGCGCGTATCCTGCCTTCTGCCATGGCGCAAAGCAGGTCGTCGTCGACCAGATGTTCACCCCGTCCCAGATTGATGAGACATGCACCATGTCCGAGATGACGGAAATGCGCGAGATTCAGTATGCCTGCCGTTTCGGGCGTGAGGGGCAGGACGCAGATGAGCAGACGCAGACCGTCCAGAAATGCGGTCAGCTGGTCGTTGCCGTAATAGCATGTGACGCCATCCATTTCCTTTCGGGTGCGGCTCCACCCGCGAAGCGGAAAGCGAAACGGCATGAGCGAACGCGCAATGGCCGTTCCCATGACGCCCATACCCATGATGCCGACAGTGAAATGTTCGCGTACCTCGGGATTCAACATATCCCAGACTTTCATGCGCGCCTGTCGCTCATATTCGTCGAATCGCCGGTAATAGCGCAATGTGGCATACGTGGCGTATTCCGCCATCTGGATGGCCATGCCGGCATCCTCCAGCCTGAAAACCGGTACGTTTTCCGGAATGAGATGACCTTGCGACAGCAGTGCATCGACACCGGCAGCCAGATTGAAGACGGCCTTGAGACCGCGACGGTTGCGTAACAGTTCGTCAGGCGGATGCCAGACGAGCGCATAGTCCGCCGGCGCGTCATCGCCTTCCTGCCACAGGCGGATATCGGCATGCGGCATTGCGGCCGCCAGTGCGGAGAGCCATTCGTCCGGATTTTCGCCTTCGTTATAGTACAGAATGCGTGTGGTCATGTTCTTTGATTCCGGGCATTCTTGCCTTGACTTCGGTGGATTCATGGGTCTTCAGTCCCAGACGAGCCAGAAGGGCGCGGTCTTCGTTGGCTTCGGAATTGTCGGTCGTGAGCAGTTTTTCGCCGTAGAAGATGGAATTGGCGCCCGCCAGGAAGCAAAGTGCCTGGATGGCTTCGCCCAGTTCATGGCGGCCTGCCGACATCCGCACACGGGCCTCAGGCATGACGATACGGGTGACGGCGATCGTGCGGACGAATTCCAGCGGGTCGAGCGGTTCGACATTGAATAACGGTGTTCCCTCGATCGGAACCAGATGATTGATCGGTACGGCTTCCGGGTACGGGTTCAGATTGGCCAGCTGGGAAATCAGTTCGGCACGCTGTTGCCGCGATTCGCCCATGCCGATGATTCCGCCGCAGCATACCTTGATACCGGCCTTGCGGACGCGACCCAGCGTATCGAGGCGGTCCTGATAGGTGCGGGTGGATATGATGTTGGCGTAGTGGCTCGGTGATGTATCCAGATTGTGGTTGTAGTAGTCCAGTCCGGCTTCCTTGAGCTTTTCTGCCTGTTCTTCCTTGAGCATGCCCAGCGTCATGCAGGTTTCCAGACCGAGTGCCTTGACGGCACGGACGATTTCCAGATATTTGTCGAAGTCGCGGTCGTTGGGAGAACGTCCGGATGCGCCCATGCAAAATCGCGTTGCACCGTTGTCTTTCGCTTTTTTTGCAGCAGCCAGTACCGTGTCCAGACTGAGCATCTTGCTTGGAGTGACATCCGTTTTGTGATGGATGGATTGCGAGCAGTAGCCACAGTCTTCGGTACATGCGCCGGTTTTCAGCGAAATCAGTGTCGCCAGTTCGATGTCTCCGTCGGGAAAGTGTGCGCGATGGACTTCCTGTGCACGGAACATCAGCTCGTGAAACGGGAGTTCATACAGTTCCAGAATGTCTTTTACTGGCCATGTTTCCGGTTCGGAAGCGAGGGACGCGGGTGTGCGTGGATAAAAGGTAATCGGTTGTGACATGAAACACTCTTTCTTTGTATCGGTTTTACAAGGGCCAGTCGGGCAGGTGATGAAATTCCAGGTAACTGTCGGCCTGCGCAAATGACTCGAGATAAGGCATTGTTCCCAGCCTTGGTGCACCCAGACGCGTTTCGAGAGTCTGGATGTTTTCGTCGCTGAAAGGCATATAGGGCTCTATCCGGTTGGCGACCCATCCCGCCAGCTTCAGTCCGCGGGTACGGATCGCCTCGGCCGTCAGCAAGGCATGATTGATGCAGCCGAGTTTCAACCCGACGACCAGAATGACAGGAAGGTTCAATTGTACCGCGAGATCGGCGCTTGACGTGTCTTGCGTGAACGGTACGCAAAATCCACCGACGCCTTCGACAATGACCGCGTCCGCCTGTTCGCACAGTGTCCGGTAGCAGGAGAGAATGTGTCGCAAGTCGATGACTTGTCCATCCAGGCCTGCCGACAGGTGAGGGGCGATAGGCGTTTTCAGCAAAAAAGGCGAGACCAGCGAAACAGGCAGGGTCATGTTGGATGCAGCCATGAGCGCATCCACATCCTCGTTGTGCCAGACGCCATCGACTTGCGAAGCGCCTGCCGCAACCGGTTTCATCGCTGCGACGCGCAATCCTTTACTGGCGAGATTGCGGATCAGGGTGCAAGACAGGGTGGTTTTTCCGATTTCCGTATCTGTTCCGGTAATGAAATATGATAGCGGTTTCATGATGGTATGACCTCTTTCAGTACGGCAGCCAGTCTGGCCGCCAGCAGTTCGATATCGTCGTCGCCGATGATATAGGGGGGCATCAGATAAACGGTATTGCCAATCGGGCGTATCAACAGTTCATGTTTGAGGGCGGTCTCGAAAAAATGCCCAGCAAATGTCGTCTGTTCTTCCGGTGTCATCAAGACATCGAATGCCCAGATCATGCCGAGATGGCGGAAATGCCGGATGGCAGGATGGGTTTTCAGGGGGGCGAGCGCCTGATTGAGTTTTTCCGCGACAGTCCGGTTATGGCGGATCACATCATCCCGCCGGAAAAGTTCAAGAACGGCCAGCGCTGCGCGACACGCCAGCGGATTGCCTGTATAGGAGTGGGAATGCAGGAAGCCGCGTGTAATGTCATGGTCGTAAAAGGCGCGGAATACGGTGTCGGTCGTCATGACGAGAGAAAGCGGCAGATAGCCGCCGGTGATGCCTTTGGACAGACAGAGCATGTCCGGCCAGATGCCGGCCTGCTCGCAGGCGAAGAAACTGCCGGTACGTCCGAAGCCGACGGCGATTTCGTCCGCAATCAGGTGGACATGGTAGCGGTCGCACAAGGCACGGGCACGTCTCAGATATTCCGGAGAATACATGACGAATCCTGCGGCGCACTGGATGAGCGGTTCTACGATGACGGCAGCGATACGGTCGGCGTTTTGCCGCAAAAGCGCTTCCAGTCGGGCAGCTGCTGCAATCGCGACATCGTCTGCCGTTTGTCCGGGCGCCGCCTGGCGGTTGTCGGGCGATGCGATGATATGGGCGTTCCTGATCAGCGGGGCATAAGCGTCCCTGAACAGGGTGACATCCGTGACGGACAAGGCGCCGATGGTTTCGCCGTGATAACTGTTTTTGAGACAGACGAATTCCTGTTTTTGCGGTTGTCCGCTGTTTTTCCAGTAATGGAAACTCATCTTGAGCGCGATCTCGACGGCCGATGCGCCATCGGATGCATAGAAACAGTGTCCCAGCGTGCCTGATGTCAGCGCCGACAGTTTTTCCGACAGTTCGATGACCGGTTCGTGGGTGCAACCCGCCAGCATGGCGTGTTCCAGTGTGTCGAGCTGTTCTTTCAATGCCTGATTGATGAAGGGATTGCTGTGTCCGAACAGATTCGTCCACCATGAACTGATGGCGTCTAAATAGCGGTTGCCGTCCTGATCGTACAACCAGGCACCCTTGCCGCTTTTCAGTGCCACGAGCGGACGGGTTTCATGGTGCTGCATCTGGGTACATGGATGCCAGACACTTGCCAGACTGCGTTCGATCCAGTCCGTGGATCGGGAATGCGTAGAGTTCACTTGAACGGATGGAATCTAAAGGTTAAAAATAGGTGCCGTCGAAATAGTACCATTGCGCATCCTTGCGGATGAAACGGCTGATTTCATGCAGTTTTTGCATGCGGCCGTTTTGCTTGTATTGCGCGATGAATTCCACGGTCGCGCGGTCTTCGTGTTCCTGATGACCGATGATTTTCAGGCCGACCCATTTGACCGGCGATTTTTTTTCGATGATGGCACCGGACGGGCGGTTTTCCTCGGCCCATGTGTCACGGAGATAGTCCTCGTTTTCCGTTACATAGGCGCTGTACCGGGAACGCATGAGCGAGAGTGCATCCCCGGCAATCGCCTCTCCGGTCAGATAGGGTTTGCAGCATGTCTCGAACGAGAGGTTGCCACAAGGACACGGTTGCGGTACGGACGTTTTCTTTTTCGACATGTCGTTTTATTTCATTCCGCAGAATTCGAAATCGACTTCCGGTTTTTTCCCGGAAACGATGTCGGCGATGGCGCGTCCTGAACCGCAGCCCATTGTCCAGCCCAGCGTACCGTGACCTGTATTCAGGAAGAGGTTGCCGTATTTCGTCTTGCCGATATAGGGAATGTTGGACGGTGTCATCGGACGCAGTCCGGTCCAGAAATGCGGCTGGCTGTAATCGCAGGCTTCCGGGAAAAGTTCCGATGTGCGGCGCACCAGCGCCTGACAGCGCGCCTCGTTGAGCTGGCGACCGTAACTGTTCATTTCTGCGGTTCCGCCCACGCGCAGGCGGTTGCCCAGTCGGGAGAACACGAGTTTGTGTCCGGCATCGATCAGCGATACATAAGGCGCCTTGTCGGGATCGATGACGGGGAATGTCGCCGAGTAGCCCTTGGCTGGATAAATCATCAGATGGATGTCGAGCGGCTTGAGGAATGGTGCCGAGAAACTGCCCAGTGAAATGACGAAAGCGTCGGCATGGAATACCTCGAATTCGCCGGTCGGTGAAATTGTTTCCACGGCAACGATACGTGCGGCCGCACCGGTACCGGTGGTCAAAAGCCGCGTGGCGGTTGTATTGAAACGGAAATCGATACCCTGTTCGGTCGCTTTTTGCGAAAGCGCGATGGTAAATTCCCGCGAATCGCCGTGTTCGTCATCCGGCGTGAAATCACCGCCGACCAGTTTGCTTCTGACCGGGGAAAGTGCCGGTTCGATTTGCACCACTTCGTCCGGTGTGATCGTATTGCGCGGGCATCCCAGTGAAGTCATCAGTTTCGCACCGGCTTTCGATGCCTCGTAATCGGCCTTGTCGGTGTAAAAGTGCATGATGCCGCGGCTCAGGTGCGTGTATTCGATACCCGCTTCTTCACGGAGTGCACGCAATGTACGTTTGCTGAAATCGGCCATGGCGACACACTGGCGCGTATTGTGCGCCGTCCGTTTCGGGGTGCATTCCAGCAGGAAGCGTGCACCCCATTCCCACTGGAGTTGTTCGGCGCGGAAACGGTAGAGAAGCGGTGCGTCGTCCTTGCCCAGCCATTTCAGGATTTTCGAAGGCGCCGACGGGTTTGCCCAGGGCTCCGAATGGGAAACAGAGATTTGCGAGCCGTTTCCGAAAGTGGTTTCCTGTGCTGCTCCCGGACGGCGTTCGATGACGGTGACTTCATGTCCTGCCTGACGCAAAAACCAGGCGGCAGCCGTTCCCGTTATACCCGATCCTAATACGATGACTTTCACAATTTGCCTCTTTGTCGATCTGTTTGGATTCCGTTCAGTTTGCGGAACCGTTTTTTTCCGTTATTTTAAGATGATTGCCTTCGGAAAAAAATTCTTTTTGTCTCAACCGGTGCAGCTCATCCGTCACGGCATGGGTGACGACGACATCCAGCGTGCTTTGCAGATCGTTCTTGATTTCGGATACCAGCATACCGGTCATTCTGCCGATACTGTCCGTCAGGTTTTGCCGGATGCTTTCTTCAAGGATGAACTGGATGCGGTCTTCGATACGTTGCAGGATACGGTCGGACAGACGTTGCTCCAGCTCGTTCCATGCCGTTTCGTTTTGCAGGGCATCGGCCAGATCTGGCAATTCGGAAAGAATGTCGGTCAGTACCGGATAGTCGTCAGCAGGCGATGATGCCATGCCGGTATCGCGGTTTTCCTGTTCCTGATGCGGCAGCATGCCGGCAGATAGGGAGTTGTTCTGGTTATTCATTATTGTGCTGTTTCATGATGAAGGGTATATCCCTGTTCGCGGTAATGGATATATCGTTGCCGTCCGGCCCGCGTGTCGTCAGGGTCTGACGATACCAGCTCGATGATACGGTCGAACCGTGCGAAGCAGGCAGGAACGACAGCAGACAGGTTGACCAGAATGTCGTAATGCGGCATGTCTGCGTGATCGTCGGACGCCAGAATGACGGGGGAATACGGAGACTGGCGGTCGCCGAGCATGGCATGCGGCAGAAAATCGGATTCGGAAAAAGTCCAGAGCGCGTCGTCGAGCCTGTTCAGCAGGGCTTTGTCGTTCGAGAACAGGATGAGCCTGCTTCCGGGGGCGCTGGACAACGCCTTCCGTACCAGCCGGCAGGTATAGCCGATCTTGTCGGCGATGTGTGTGCGAAATTCGATTCTGGTCATGTAACACGCGGTCAGTGCAATGGCTCGAAATGGTTGCGGAAAGCGGGCTTCATTATGAAACGATTTCCGGCGCTTAGCAAAGATTTGGCGCGCCTGTTTTTACGCGACATACGGGGAGTGTATTTCTCTGGCGGACAGGCAGGGCGGCAAGTCCTGCCGCCCTTGCAGTCGTCAGGATGCCGGATTCGTTTGTGCGACCAGTCCGTTATGCCGCAACAAGGCGTCAATGGACGGTGCGCGCCCCCTGAATGCGATGAACGATTCAAGGGCGGGACGTGAACCACCGACCGAGAGGATTTCTTCCAGCAGCCGCGCGCCCATGACCGGAGAGAGCAAATCGTTTCCTTGTGCGAGCGATTCCTCGAAGGCGCTGTAAACGTCTGCCGAGAGAACTTCGGCCCATTTGTAACTGTAATAGCCCGCCGCGTAACCACCGGCGAAAATGTGGCTGAACGATTGAAGGAAACGGTTGAACGACGGCGGGATGACGACAGCATACCGGCGACGGATTTCGTCCAGAATGTCTTGCGGTGTGCGCGAACCATCCGGGTCGTAGTCGTAGTGCAGATGCATGTCTGCGAGCGAAAATTCAACCTGGCGCAGCATTTGCAGACCGGACTGGTAATTTCTGGCGGCCAGCATTTTGTCGAACAGGGTTCTCGGCAAGGGTTTGCCGGTGTCGATATGCGAACTCATGTGGGAAACGACTTGCCATTCCCAGCAGAAGTTTTCCATGAATTGCGAAGGCAATTCGACGGCATCCCATTCGACGCCGGAAATGCCTGAGACACCCAGTTCATCGACACGGGTCAACAGATGATGCATGCCGTGACCGAATTCGTGGAACAGCGTCATGACTTCATCATGCGTGAAAAGGGCGGGTTGCCGTTTGCCGTCTTTTTCAAGCGGCGATGAGAAGTTGCATGTCAGATAGGCGACCGGTGTCTGGATGCCATGTACCGTGACGCGGCGGCTGCGTGCGTCGTCCATCCATGCGCCGCCCCGCTTGCCGGGACGCGCATACAAGTCCATATAGAACTGACCGAGCAGCTTGCCGTCTTTTTCGATACGGAAGAACTTGACGTCCGGATGCCATACCGGTGCGGAATCGGGACGGATGGAGACGGAATACAGTGTCTGGACGACACGGAAAAGACCGGCCAGCACTTCCGGCTCCGGGAAATACTGTTTGACTTCCTGTACCGAGAAAGCATAGCGTTCCTGACGCATTTTTTCGGAGACGTAGGCCAGATCCCATGCCTGCAAATCATCCATGCCCAGTTTTTCGCCGGCGAACTGTTTCAGCTCTGCAAGGTCTTTTTCGGCATAGGGGCGTGCTTTCGTGGCCAGATCTTCCAGGAAAGAAATGACTTCGGCGGGAGAACGTGCCATTTTCGGCACCAGCGAAACTTCGGCGTAGTTCGGGTATCCCAAAAGCAGGGCCTCTTCCTTGCGCAGCTGCAACAGCTCGCGGATGATGCCGGTGTTGTCCCACTCCGGTTTCGCGCCGAATTCCGATGCGCGGGTCGCGTTCGCGCGATACATCTTTTCGCGGATGGCCCGGTTGTCGGCATATTGCATGACCGGATAGAAGGACGGGAAATGCAGTGTGAACTTGTAACCGGACTTGTTTTCGGCCTGTGCGGCGGCGCGTGCGGCAAGCAGGATATCTTCAGGCAATCCTTTCAGTTCGGATACATCTTCGACGAGCAATTCGAAGTTGTTGGTGGCATCCAGAATGTTTTCCGAAAAGCGTGTCGAGAGCGACGCTGTTTTTTCCTGAATTTGTGCGAAGCGTTTTTTCTGTTCATCCGGCAGTTCGGCACCGCCCAGACGGAAGTCGCGCAGCGTGTTTTCGATGACGCGGCGGCGTGCCGGACTCAGCGAGCTGAATGAGGCGGCATTGGCAAGCGCCTTGTATTTTTCGAACAGTGCCTGATTCTGCGAAAGGGATGTCCAGAATTCGGTGATGCGAGGAATGTTTTCGTTGTAGGCGGCACGCAGTTCGGGGGTGTCGACGACAGCGCTCAGGTGCCCGACGATGCCCCATGCGCGACTGAGTTGTTCGGTACAGTCGTCAAGCGGTGTCACGAAATTGTCCCAGGTGATTTCCGTCATGGGCGCTTCCAGTTTCGCGACAACGGCCTTGCAGCGATCAAGCAGGGTTTCGATAGCCGGTGTGACATGTTCCGGACGAATGGCGTCGAACAGGGGCAGACCTTCGAAATTCAGCAGTGGATTGGACATCAGGTACTCCTTCAGGATGAGATCGGTTCAAATGAAAAAGGTACGCAGTTGCGTACCTTTCCGAGCGGTTGGCCGGTTATTGTTTCTGCCGGCTTTGCAGTTTTTTCTCGGCCGCTTCGATGGCGTTTTCCAGAAGCATGGTGATGGTCATCGGACCGACGCCGCCAGGAACGGGAGTGATATAGCCGGCGACTTCCTTGACGTTCGGGAAATCGACATCGCTCCAGAGTTTGCCGTTTTCGTCGCGTTCCACACCGACGTCGATCACGACTGCGCCCGGTTTGACCATATCGGCCTTGATGATGTTGCGCTGGCCGGTAGCCGCGATCAGGATGTCCGCCAGTCGTGTATGGTGGCCCAGGTCACGGGTTTTGGAGTTGCAGATGGTAATCGTCGCACCGGCCTGCAGCAGCAGCATCGACATCGGCTTGCCGACGATATTGGATGCGCCGACGATGACGGCATGGGCGCCGCGGATCGGATAATTGATGGATTCCAGCATTTTCATGACGCCGTGCGGGGTGCAAGGCTTGATTCTCGGCTGTCCGGTCATCAGCATGCCGGTATTGAAGACGCTGAAGCAGTCCATGTCCTTGGCGGGATCGATCGCTTCGATCACCTTGCGCGGGTCGATATGATCCGGCAGCGGCAACTGGACCAGAATACCGTGAACGGTCGGATCGGCGTTCAGTACGCGGATACGTTCAAGCAGCTGTTCCTCGGTGAAGCTGGCGTCGTATTTTTCGAGAATGGAGCGGATACCGTTCGCCTTGCAGGCACGTTCCTTGTTCAGTACGTAAACCATGGAGGCCGGACTGTCTCCGACCAGAATAACGGCCAGTCCCGGCGTTTCGCCGGCAGCCGTCAGCTTGGCGGCGCGCTCGGCGATATCCTTGCGAATTTCCCTGGCCAGATCGTTTCCGTTGATAATTTGGGCAGTCATGTTCTCTGATGAATGAAAAAACCGTTAAAAAAACATTATACGATGATAATTTTCGTCTGTTTCTTGCGCTTGACAGCAAGTAAACCCTATACGCTACACGAAAATACGCATTTTATGAAGGGGTTGCACGGTTTTTGTTCGGTATCTGTGTAAGTGGTCACTTTTTCCCTGTGTCCGGGCAGGCGTGACGGATTTATGGTTTATCATTTTTTCAAAGGCTTGCTTTTTTCGGTTTTCGTTCCGTTTCTCGACACAGGGAGGAGTTTATGGCGAATCAGCAGGATGATGTTTTCATTCACTATCATGATCCGGATGAGCAGGAAACATCGGAATGGATAGAAGCACTGCATTCCGTGATCGAAAACGAAGGGTCTGAAAGGGCGCATTATCTGATGGAGCGCTTGGCCGATGTCGCCAGACAAAAGGGCATCAACCTTCCGTTTTCCAGCAATACGGCCTATATCAATACCATTCCGCCCGATCGTGAACAACGCTCTCCCGGCAATATGGCCTATGAAGCGCGGTTGAGGGCATGGATGCGCTGGAATGCCATGGCCATGGTGGTCAGGGCGAACCGTGATGGCGACAATCTGGGTGGACATATCGCTTCGTTCACGTCTGTCGCCACCATGTTCGGTACAGGATTCAACCATTTCTGGCGTGCTCCGACCCCGGAGTTCGATGGCGATCTGGTGTATTTTCAGGGGCATTCCTCACCGGGGATTTACGCACGCTCCTTTATCGAGGGACGTCTGTCGGAAAAACAGCTGGAAAATTTCCGGCGAGAAGTCGGCGGCAATGGCCTGTCGTCCTATCCACATCCCCGGCTGATGCCAGGTTTCTGGCAGTTCCCGACCGTTTCCATGGGACTGGGGCCGCTGATGGCCATTTATCAGGCACGTTTCCTGAAATATCTGCATGCGCGAGGTATTTCGGATACGGCAGGACGCAAGGTCTGGGTATTCTGCGGCGACGGCGAAATGGATGAACCGGAAGCGAAAGGCGCGATCAGTCTTGCTTCACGGGAATCGCTCGACAATCTGATTATGGTGGTCAATTGCAATTTGCAGCGTCTGGACGGGCCGGTTCGCGGAAACGGCAAGATCATTCAGGAACTGGAAGCGGATTTCAGGGGGGCCGGCTGGAATGTCATCAAGGTCATCTGGGGCAGCGACTGGGATGAATTGCTGGCGCGTGACCGCGACAATGTCCTCAAAAGAGTCATGATGGAAACCGTCGACGGGGAATACCAAAGCTACAAGGCCAGGGACGGCGCCTATGTCCGGCAACACTTTTTCGGCAAGGATCCGAGATTGCTGGAAATGGTCAGAAACATGTCGGACGATGAATTGTGGCGTCTGTCACGTGGTGGACACGACCCGCAGAAAGTGTATGCAGCGTACAAGGCCGCCCAGGAACATACCGGACAGCCGACGATCATTTTGTGCCAGACCGTCAAGGGTTACGGGATGGGAGATGCGGCTGAAGCGTTGAATATCGCCCATCAGGTCAAGAAACTCGATGACCGTACCATCAGGACGTTGCGTGACCGCGCGGGTGTGCCGATTCCGGACGACAGGCTTGACGAGATACCGTTTTACCAGCCTCCGGAAGATGCGCCGGAAATGATTTATCTCCATGAACGCCGCAAGGCATTGGGCGGTTATCTGCCGCAACGTCGCCAGAAGGCTGATGAGCAGCTGCCGGTACCGCCTCTGTCGGCATTCGATGCGCTGCTGGAGCCGACGCATCCGGGACGCTCGATTTCCACCACACAGGCGTATGTCCGCGCGCTCGGTATTTTGCTCAGGACGCCGGAAACCGGGCGACGGATCGTGCCGATCATGGTCGATGAATCCCGAACCTTCGGTATGGAAGGTCTGTTCCGGCAAATCGGTATTTACAATCCGAAAGGCCAGTTGTACGAACCGGTCGATTCGGATGAAGTTATGTATTACCGCGAGGACAAATCGGGGCAGATTCTGCAGGAAGGCATTACCGAAGCGGGCGGTATGGGTTCATGGATCGCGGCGGCGACATCATACTCCTCGAACAACCGGATCATGTTGCCGTTTTATACCTATTACTCCATGTTCGGTTTCCAGCGTACCGGCGATCTGATGTGGGCGGCGGCCGACATGATGGCCAGAGGCTTCCTGATCGGCGGTACGGCAGGGCGGACGACGCTCAACGGAGAAGGCTTGCAGCATGAGGACGGACAAAACCATGTATTCGCCGCCACCATTCCGAATTGCATGCCCTACGATCCGGGGTTCGCGCATGAAGTGGCTGTCATCATACAGGATGGCGTCAGACGTATGGTCGGCGAACAGGAAGACGTTTTTTACTACATTTCCGTCATGAACGAATCGTATCCGCAACCCGGCATGAAACCCGGACAGGAAGCAGGCATCATCAAGGGAATGTATCTGTTGCAGGAAGGCGAGAAGGCTTTGCCGCATCGTGTGCAGTTGCTGGGTTCCGGTGCGATTACGCATGAAATGTTGTCGGCTGTCGAATTGATGAAAGAGGACTGGAACGTTGCGGCCGATATCTGGTCTGTCACATCGTTTACGATGGTGGCGCGCGAGGGTAATGAAATCACCCGCTGGAACATGATGCATCCTGAAGAAACACCGAAAGTGCCTTATGCCACGGAATGTCTGGCGAAAACTTCCGGACCGATCGTCGCCGCCACGGATTATGTCAGGCTGTTTGCGGAACAGATACGGGCATATATACCGGAAGGCCGTTCCTATACCGTGTTGGGCACGGACGGTTTCGGCAGGTCGGATACACGTGCCAATCTGCGGCGCTTCTTCGAGATTGACCGGTATTACGTCACGGTCGCCGCATTGGATGCCTTGGCCAAGGCGGGTGATATTCCGGCTGAAACGGTAACGCGCGCCATCGAAAAATATGGCATGGACAGCGAAAAACCGAACCCGATCATCATGTGAACGGTGCGGCATGCGTGACAGGTCATGGGGAGCAGGGTGACGCATGCAGACCGGAAAGGATACGAAAAATGAAGACAGTGGAAGTGCGTGTGCCGGATATCGGCGACTTCAGGGATGTGGAAGTCATCGAACTGATGGTTGCCGCGGGAGAGAAAATCGCGCGTGACCAGTCGCTGGTGCTGGTGGAATCGGACAAGGCAAGTATGGAAATTCCGTCGCCGCAGGCAGGTATCGTCCGGGAAATGAAAGTCAAACTGGGTGATCGTATATCGGAAGGTTCGTTATTGCTGTTGCTTGACGTGGAAGACGCTGGAGAAGCGCCTGCCGATACCGGTGATGTGCCCGATGACGGGAAAAAGGCGGGGATGGAAACGCAATGGCGGGAAGGTGCCGTTTCCGTGGTATCCCCTCTTTCACAGGCCAGCGGACTGCGGCATGAGGTGGACGATACGG
>CASETG010000030.1 GCA_949290765.1 Oxalobacter formigenes
CTCGCTTTCCAAACTGGCGGCGCTGCCTGAGGATACCGCCGTTTTCGCCGGACACGAATACACCCTTCCCAACCTCAAGTTCGCCCGAGAAATCGAGCCGGACAACGCCGCCATCGACGAGCGCGCGCGCAACGACCAGGCACGCCGGAACCGCAGGCAACCGACACTGCCCTCGACCATCGGCATCGAAAAGGCCACCAATCCTTTCCTGCGCGCCGACCGTGCAAACGTCATGGCCCGCCTCAAGGCACTGGGACGCCTGCAAAACGAAACCCCCGTCGAGGCTTTTGCCGCGATGCGCGAATGGAAAAACACCTACATCTAGGCATCGTTTTCCATCCAGACAGGCCGGACGCATGCGTCCGGCTTTTTTCATCGTGCGACCGCATGACGCACCGCCCGGTCCGGCACCATCAACACGCCACCGCATTTTCCAGCGCAGTCTTGATACAGATAAAAAACGGAAATCCCGCCACCGCTACACTGTAAGCGACGATAGCTCAGCAAAAACTGGCCATCCACCCCGTGACAACACCGGCGCCAGCCGTTTATTCCCGAAGGAAATCCATGTACGCCCCCATTCCTGTTTCCGGCAATCCCGCCATGCCCGTGCCTGCCTTATCCGGCACTTCCCTGCACAAGACACCCTGCCGCGCCCTGTTGGATGCCGTACCCGCAGGCATCCTGCAAATCGGTCCGGATGAAAGTATCCGTTTCGCCAATGCCCGTTTCGCCGCCATGCTCGGCTATACGCCGGACGACTTTCCGGCATCCCTGTGCGAACTGATACACCCCGATACCCATTTCCACAGCCGGCACACCTGGAAAGACCTCTGGCATACCATGCGCGAGTTCGAGGTGCCCATCCGGTTCCGCTGCAAGAACGGCCATTACATCGCGACCGACAATCTCGTCCGGCTCATGCTCGACGAAAACGGACAACCCGATTTCGCGCTGCTGGTATCGCGTCCGGCGCTCGCAGACAATCAACCTGTATCCCGCCTGCACCTGTCCCTGTCTGACCCGCTGACGTCACTGCCGACACGCAATTATCTCGATTATTTTTTGCCCGACGCACTCGCACGTTCGCACAAAAACGGCAAAATGCTGGCCCTGCTCGAACTCAACATCAACCGTTTCCGTATCGTCAACGAAAGCCTCGGCTACGATGCGGGAGACGCTCTCTTGCGGGAAATCGCGCGCCGGCTCGTTCATGCCGTGCATGAAAACGATTCCGTCATCCGCGCCGGCGGCGATGAATTCATCGTCGTGCTCGAAAATATCGGCACGCCCGCCGATACCGCCGCCATCGCTTCGCGCCTGATGCAAACCGTCACCGAACCCATGACACTGGCAGGGCATTCGTATTCCGTGACCGTTTCCATCGGTGCGAGCCTGTATCCGCGCGATGCAGCCGAAAGCCGCACCCTCTTGCGTTACGCCGATATCGCACTGGCAGAAGCCCGCAAAAAACCTACCGGCAACATCCGGTTTTTCCATCCCGGCATGCACGTCGAACCGGCCGTCAAACTGAAACTGGAATCCGAATTGCGCCGCGCGCTGGAAAAAAACGAATTCGTTTTGTTTTACCAGCCGCGCCTGTCGCTCAAAACCGGAGAAGTCACGAGTCTGGAAGCACTTATCCGGTGGCGGCATCCCGAAAAAGGCTTGCTCTCGCCCGATACCTTCATCCCGTTCGCCGAAGAAATCGGACTGATCGGCAAAATCGGGCACATCGTGCGGCACAACCTGACACGCCAGCTGATGCAATGGCGAGACCGCCCCGGCATGCCGCTGCCGGTCGCCTTCAACGTTTCCACATGCGAGCTGTGCACCGGTCATCTGGCAGCATCGCTTAAAGACATCCTTCGGGAAACCGGCCTGCCGCCCGGCATGCTGGAAGTGGAAATCACGGAAAGTCGCCTGATCGAAAACATGCACGCCGTCCGCGCCAATCTCGCCAGCATCCGCAAACTGGGCATCGCCATTTCCATCGACGATTTCGGAACCGGCTATTCATCCCTGCGCTACCTTTCGTCCCTGCCCATCGACTTGCTGAAAATCGACGGTACATTCATCGACGGCCTGAGCGAAAGCGACGCCATGCAATCCATCGTGAAATCCACCATCGGCATGGCGCACTCCCTGAACATGGCGGTCATTGCCGAAGGGGTATCGACACCGGACCAGCTCGATATCCTCAAGTCATGGGAATGCGACCAGATACAGGGCTACCTGTGCAGTCCGCCGCTGCCGTCCGGTGAACTGGAAACTTTCCTGCGAAACCGCCGTCCCGGCATGCCATAACGGTACGGCAGCGCCCTTTCCGACATCGACCGTAAAAACGCACGACAAAAAAAGAAGGCTGCACGTGTGCAGCCTTCCGTCATGCCCGAACTTCCCGTCAGCGCCGGCGCGCGACCTTTTCGCGCGTCTGCTGGCGTGTCGTCACATCGGCCAGCTCGCTGATTTCTTTCGACAGGAATTTCCAGATATCGTCCACGCTGACGATACCGACCAGCCCGCCCATCTTGTCCACGATGGGAATGCGGCGTACGCCCTTGAAGCGCATCCGTTCGACCGTCTCGAACACATCTTCCGTCTCGACAGCCGTCATCAGTTCGACCTTCATGATATCGATGACCTTGATGCTTTTCGGATCCAGTCCTTCCGCCAGCACCACGACGACGATATCACGGTCCGTCACGATACCCTGCGGCACCATCATGCCGTTGATTTCCTCAATCACAATCAATGTTCCGACATGGTTCCGCCGCATCAGCTGCGCCGCTTCCAGCACGGTCGTATTCGAGCTGCATGTCACGACGTTGTTCGAACAAATATGTCCAATCTGCATCTTCTTTCTCCTTATTTTCTGTCAAAGACAAGAACCAAACGGCAGCGAATTTACGGCAATCCGACTGAACCTCTCGATGACAGGATACCTTATAAATGCCGGGTGGCAAAAAATAATTTGCCGCCAATCCGGCATGCGTCAAGAACCGCACCGGCAAACTGTTTTTTATGCGCGATTCTTGCAAAAGACAATGGTTTTCAGCGGCTTGAACCAGTACAATGAACCTGTTTTGCAGGAAAACCGCTCCGGTTTCTTTCCAACCTCTTTGACCCTCCATCGTTTTCACCGGCGACAGGTTTTTCCTGAAATCGGGACACTACGGCAGAACCGGCATGAAAAAATCCCGTACCAAAATGAAAATCCAGACCATGCACGACTGGCTGATGACGCCGGTAGGGCAATATATCCTCAACTGGGAAGAAACCCTGTTCCAGACGCTTTCCGCCGACATTTTCGGATTCAATGCCCTGCAAATCGGCTTTTCCGAAATCAACGCACTGAAAGAAAACCGCATGGTCAACCGCTGGTACACCAATCCGTTCATGCCCGAATCCGAGGTGAAACAGCTCATCGAAACCGGTCACACCGCCGAAACGAACGGCCATTCTGTTCCCATCTCGCTGGTACACGACATCGACGAACTGCCTTTCGCGACCGAATCGATCGACCTGATCGTCTTGCCGCACGCCTTTGAATTCGCGCAGTCCCCGCACCAGATACTGCGTGAAGTCCACCGCGTACTGATTCCAGAGGGACAAGTCATCATCAGCGGCTTCAACCCGAACAGTCTCTGGGGCATCCGCCAGCGCTTCAGCCGTTTCTCCGGCAACCATTTCCTGCCGGAATACGCCGAATTTCTCAGCCTGTCGCGTCTGAAAGACTGGCTCAAGCTGCTGAACTTCGATATCAGCCGCGGCTACTTCGGATGTTACCGTCCCCCCTGCCTGACCCGTCGCTGGCTCAGACGCTTCACCTTCATGGAAAAAGCAGGAAACCGCTGGTGGCCCTATCTCGGCGCGGTCTATCTGATTGGCGCCGTCAAACGGGTCAAAGGCATGCACCTGATCGGCGAGGCTTTCCGCAAAAATCCGGGACGCCTGTTCCAGACCGTCGCTGTGAACCAGAAAACCGACGGCAAACAGCCCGCACCATCCACACGCGGTATCGCAGGCAAAAACTTCTGACACCGTCACCGCGCCTTTTCTGCCGCTTCCGGAATCCGCGCACACCCAAAACGCCGCCATACCGAACACCGCGGGCAAAACGCGCACCGATGACACTTTCCTTGCGTCATCTCAAGAAAAAAAACCGCCGCTGCCGTAACGTCAACACGATGGCCCGCCATCGTCACCCGACGACGCACACCTGACCGACGAAAAAGAAAGGCGCACAATGATACCGGACACCATGACAGCGGATACCCGTACCATTCACACCCTGCAAGCCACCGCATGGTGGCTCTACCTGTTCCATGCCGTCTGTTTTTTGCTGACCCTGGGCATACTCTCCTTCGTCCCTCTTGTCCTGAACTATCTGGCACGCCCGAAAGCTGCGCATACCTTCGTCTATTCCCATCATACCTGGCAAATCCGCTCGTTCTGGTGGTATATCGTATGGGGATGCGTCGGCTCCGTTCTGTACGTCACATTCATCGGTATCCCGGGCGCGCTGATCGTCTGGTTACTGACCTGGGGATGGTACGCATACCGCCTGATTGCCGGTTTCACGACGCTGGACAAACACCTCGCCATGCCATATCCCGACCATTAGCGCGATACGAAAAAGGCATGCCCCATGGCATGCCTTTTTTCTGTCCTGCCGCCGGTTCACGGCGTTTTTTTGTCCCCGGAATCGACCTGAAGATGCTTTGAGGATGTCATTTTGAGACGCCGCGCGATATCGTTGCGGCGGAATACCTTGAAAGTCCCCATGGACTTGGCGATCAGCGCATCGCCGTTCCATATCTCGCCCTCGCAATAATACATGGTCGTCGAACGGTGCAACACCTTGCCGCGCGCCACGATATGCTGGCTGATTTTTCCGCCCGGCTGGAAAAAACTCGTCTTCATTTCCACCGTCGCGGCAGACGTCAAATCCGGCACCAGCGAACGCGCGGCACGCGCCATGCAGGCGTCCAGAAGCGTCATGATGATGCCGCCATGCATCACCTGCCAGCTGTTCATATGCTCTTCACGCAAACGGATGCCGACTTCCGCCGTTCCGTTTTCCATGCCGAGCAATTCCAGTCCAAGATCTTTCAGGTACGGGTTGTCGCTGATCTGCTGTGCCATGTCACCATCCCTTCAGTGTTCAGGCGGCATTGCCCGAAACCGTTTCGGCCGGTTCGTCTTCCGGATTCTTGACCAGAATTTCGACATCGGCCTGTTCTTTCAGGTATTCGAGATAAGCGCCCAGTTCCTGCTGTGCCATGACATTCGTCATCTGGCGTCCCATCATTTCACGCAGATTCTTGTCCGCTTTCTGCGGCGTGACTACCTTCGTGATGCGATAAATCACATAACCGTTCGGCGCCATCGCCACACCGGTATAGGCCGGCAGTTTCGATACATCCGCCTTCATGATCGGTTCCATATCGGCACGTCCTGCCATGGAAATCTTCTGGCGGGATACCATGATGCCCTGCGAGAATCCGGACGGCGCACCGCCTTCTTTCAGACGTGCCAGTTCGGCTTCCCCTGCCGCCTTTGCCATCGCCATCGCCTTTTCGTTCGTGACCTGTGCCGTCACGACCTGTTTGACTTTTTCAAACGGTACCAGTTCGGCAGGATAATGCTTGACGATACGAGCCGATACGAAAACCTGCGGTGCAACCTCGACGGCCTCGGTATTGTGTTTGCCCTTGATGGCGTCATCGGAGAAAACCGCCTGAAGGACTTTCGGATTGGACAACAGCGGATGCTGACGTCCCGCTACCGCCGGATCGCGCGCCAGATTCCGGAAAGACTGGATCGTCAGTTTCAGCGCATCGGCCACCGGTTTGAGACTGTCCGGTTTTTCGTAAACCATATTGGAGAACGTTTCGGACATTTCCGCGAACTTGCGATTGGTCTGCTGGCGTTTCAGTTCCTTCATCACGCTGTCTTTCACCTGTGCCAGCGGTTTGGCGACTGCCGGCTTGATATCGGTCACGACAATGATGTGATAACCGAAATCGGTTTCGACCAGATCGCTGATATCGCCCTTTTTCATGCCGAAAACGGCATCGTTGAACGGCTTGACCATCTTGCCGCGCGTAAAGTATCCGAGATCGCC
>CASETG010000031.1 GCA_949290765.1 Oxalobacter formigenes
AATGAGCGCCAGATTGGCGCGGATGTCGTTGATCGAGTTGGATGCACGATCCAGCTCGGCGTTCAGCGCCGTGTGGTCGGTCTCGTTGCCGAAATCCTTGGCGAAGTCCTTTTCCCGGTTATAGGCTGGTGGTTGTGCCATGACTTACTCCGCAGCATGACCGTTTCCGCCAGCCTCACCGGTTTTCGCCGCTTTGGCATCCGCCCCGGCATCCGTCTTGACACCCGCTTTGGCATCCGCCTTGGAACCCGATGATGTCCCCGCTTTCGTCTTCGCCTTCGCCTCACCGACCAGCCTGTCCAGCGATGTCCTGGACTTCCCGAACACCTGCTCGATCCGTGCAGCGCCATACTTCGAACAAAAACGGGTATATTCATCCTCGGCCGGCGTGAACCGTCCGACAGCCTTGCCGGGCCCCTGCTCATCGACCCGCCTGCCATCGGCATTGTGAACATTCTCCACCCCGAAAATATCCTGCAAGACCGGAATTTCATAAGCCGGCACCGTCACCGGCGTGGACGTATGCGCATCGCGGCGCACACAAATACGGTACAAATCGACAGTCATAAACCCTTGCTCCTTTAATCAATCAGGCAATGGAAAGCACCGCATGGGCGTTGGCACGCTTCATCACCAGCGCCAGCCGCAAATTCACCATCTGGTACAAAGCCAGAATGTTGTAAGGCCGTGTCGGCGAAACGATATCGATCGTGTCGTCATGCAACTCGATATATTTGGTATTGATGAAATAACAGCGCTTTTCCCATGACACTTCCGGCGATTCCAGCGCATCGAGCTGTTCGAACTGCGGGTCCCAGACAATTTCGACACCCTTGAAATACAAGCCCGTCGAAGTACCGGAACCCACACCTGCATCCACCGTCTTGACCTTGCCTGCATCCGCATTGTTCGTCACCATCACCGCATACTGGCGATACGCATCGATGAAATCGGAACCGGCCAGAATGAAATCCGGACTGCCACCGTTTCGGATACAGTTGCGCCACTGCTTTTCCATGGCTGTCGCCAGCGCACCGGCCGTCGTGGCAGCAATACTTTTCTCGGCATTGTTGCGCCAGTAAGTCGCCGTCGCACGGTCGATACCGCCCACGACACCCGTCTCCGGCGTCATGGACACCAGCGCATCCAGCCCCGTGACGGCATCTTCGGAAGACGTCCCGTCGCGGTGCAATTCCAGTGACAACTTCTCGGTAAAACCCGTACGGAAAGCATCCATCTGCTCATTGAGCAAATTCGTCAACTGCACACGCTCGCTGCTTTCCAGCTTGTACGCCCCGCGCTCACCCTCGCGCACCTTGATCCCGTTGGAAAACAACGTATCGTGCGCGATATAGAAACCATCCACCGCGCGACGCCACGGAAAAGCGGCCTGCTCAATCGTATTGCGCTTGTTGAACGCAACCGGCTCCTCGCCATACGCCCAGGCGAAATTGGAATCATGGGATTTTCTGATCTGGGCCACGATATTCTGTTTCGCACCCAGAAACGGCTTGCGCTTGCTCATCAGCTTCCTGAACAGCGGAACATCCACAGCGATCTGATCCACCGGCTGATTGCGCAAAAAATCGTCCAGAGACGTCTTGCCTGCGATTTGCAGGTCTTCGGAAGAAATAGGCATTTGTCGCTCCATATGAAAGAGAACACACCCTTCCCCTTGCTGGAGAAGGCTCCTTCAC
>CASETG010000032.1 GCA_949290765.1 Oxalobacter formigenes
CAGCTCTTGCAGGTCGCGCCGTTTCCGGCGGTCGGTGCTTCGATGAAGGTTTTTTCAGGCATTTGCTGCTGCATCTTGTGGAATATGCCCTTGTCGGTCGCGACGATGAAGGTGTCCGCATCCATGGACTTCGCTGCATTGAGAATCTGGGAAGTGGAACCGACGACATCGGCCTGAATGACGACGGATGCAGGCGATTCCGGATGCACGAGAATTTTCGCACCCGGATGTTCTTCTTTCAGCATCTTCAGCTCGGCGGCCTTGAATTCGTCATGCACCAGACAGGAACCTTGCCACATGAGCATATCGGCGCCTGTCTGTTCCTGGATATAGCTGCCGAGATGGCGATCCGGCGCCCAGAGGATTTTTTTGCCCTGTTCGTGCAGGTGCCGGACGATGTCCAAACCGATAGACGAGGTCGCCATCCAGTCGGCGCGTGCCTTCACTGCTGCACTGGTATTGGCATAGACCACGACGACGCGGTCGGGATGTGCATCGCAAAATGCCGAAAAGGCATCGGCAGGACAGCCCAGATCGAGCGAACAGCAGGCATCGAGGTCAGGCATGAGGATTTTTTTGTCCGGGCTCAAAATCTTGGCGGTTTCGCCCATGAAGCGAACCCCGGCGACGACAAGGGTTTTGGCCGGATTGTCCCGTCCGAAACGCGCCATTTCCAGCGAGTCCGCGACACATCCGCCGGTTTCTTCTGCCAGATCCTGGATGTCGCCATCGACATAGTAATGCGCCACGAGTACCGCATTTTTTTCTTTGAGAAGCCGTTTGATTTTTTCGCGGCAAGCCTGTTTTTCCTGCGGCGACAGGATACGCGGCACGCGCGCCCAGGCATTGGCGACTGTCCGTGCCCCGCTTTGCATTTCGGGCAAGTCGTACTGGACTTCCCTGATTCCGGAATTTTGCATGGTATCCACTGGTAAATTGAAAAGCTAAAGGTAACTATGGCACAAACCGGCGAAGTTGTCAGGAAACGATGGCTCCTTTTCGCCGTTATTCAAGCCCCTGACTGTGCAGATATTCATCATAGTTGCCCTTGAAGTCGATGATTTGTCCATCCCTGACTTCCAGAATCCGTGTCGCGAGCGACGATACGAACTCGCGGTCATGCGAGACGAACAACAGGGTGCCGGTATATTTTTCCAGCGCGATGTTCAGGGCTTCGATGGATTCCATATCCATGTGGTTGGTCGGTTCGTCCATCAGCATGACGTTGTGACGTCCCAGAATCAGTTTGCCGTACATCATGCGCCCTTTTTCGCCACCTGAAAGCACTTTGGCGGACTTTCTGACTTCGTCACCCGAGAACAGCAATCGCCCCAGTACCGAACGCACGGTCTGGTCATCGTCGCCTTCGCGGGTAAACCGCGCCATCCAGTCGGTCAGGTTCAGATCGTTGTCGAATGCTTCCGCCATATCTTGCGGCATGTAGCCGATATCGGCATGTTCCGCCCATTTGACGGTACCGGTATCTGCCTGCATCTGGCAGGCTTCGCCGCCCAGACAGCGCAAAAGCGTCGTTTTGCCCGCGCCGTTGGCACCGATGATCGCGACTTTTTCTCCGGCTTCGATCATGATGCTGAAGTCCTGAAAGACAGGATGGTCGTAGGACTTGGCAATATGTTCCGCTTCCAGTGCCAGACGATGCAGTTTCTTGCCTGCCTCGAAACGGATATAGGGATGCACGCGGCTGGACGGTTTGACATCCTCGACGCGGATTTTCTCGATCTGGCGGGCGCGGGATGTGGCTTGCCGCGCCTTGGATTTGTTGGCGGAAAAGCGGCGGACGAATTCCTGCAATTCGGCGATGCGTTCTTTCGCCCTGGCATTGGCCGCCTGTTGTTGCGCCCTGGCCTGTGCGGAAGCCAGCATATAATCATCGTAATTACCCGGATACACTTTCAGTGTGCCGTAGTCCATGTCGGCGATATGGGTACAGACCTGATTGAGGAAATGGCGGTCGTGCGAAATGATGATCATGGTGGAATCACGTTCGTTCAGGACATTTTCCAGCCATCGGATCGTGTTGATGTCCAGATTGTTGGTCGGTTCGTCCAGAAGCAGCACATCCGGGTCGGAAAACAGCGCCTGCGCCAGCAATACGCGCAACTTCCAGCCCGGCGCGACGGCGCTCATGGGACCATTGTGTAATTCCAGTCCGATACCGACACCCAGCAGCAGTTCCCCCGCCCGCGCTTCGGCCGTATAACCGTCGTATTCGGCGAATTTCGCTTCGAGTTCGGCTGCTTTCATGTAATCGTCGTCCGTGGCATCGGGATTGGCATAGATGGCATCGCGCTCCATCATAGTCTGCCACATTTCGGTATGCCCCATCATGACGACGTCCAGCACGCGCATGTCCTCGTAGGCGAACTGGTCCTGACGCAGCTTGCCGAGCCGCTCACCCGGGTCGAGCATGACGGTTCCGGAAGTCGGTTCCAGATCCCCGCCCAGAATTTTCATGAAGGTCGATTTGCCCGCGCCATTGGCGCCGATCAGGCCATAACGGTTCCCTTCGCCGAACTTGACGGATACGTTTTCAAACAGCGGCCTGGGGCCGAACTGCATGGTGATATTGGCTGCTGATAGCACGATTATTCCCTGTACGACTGGTAAAACGGGTTATTTTACCAAACGGTGGGATATCCGCTCAAATGCAACTGCACGACACCGTCGTGCGATACCAGATGCGCCTGTGCGCCGACCGGCAAGGTGACCTTGTCAGGGACATGTCCGAAAGGCAGTCCCGTAACGACCGGAATGGTCAGCCGTGCACGCAGCCATGCCAGCATGGCATCCAGATCATAGCCGTTATCGTAGTCGGTCACCCGGTATTCCGAAAAACGCCCGAGTACGAGCGCTTTCTGTTTTCCGAGAATACCGGCCTCATCAAGCTGTACCAGCATCCGCTCGATCTGGTAGGGTTGTTCATGAACGTCTTCCACGAACAGAATGCCACCTTCGATATCAGGCATCCATGGTGTTCCCGCCAGATGCGACAGCATCGCCAGATTGCCGCCCCAGAGTGTTCCGGAAGCATCGACTTCGGGATTGTCTTGTGCCGTCCATTCCAAGGTCATTTCCGGCGAAGTCATGCAGCGTTCAAAATGTTCGCGCATGAACGGACTGATTTCCGTACGGGCGAAGTCGCTGTTCACCATCGGACCGGCGAAGCTGATGCCGCCCTGTTTCAACAGCGCCATCTGGAAAACGGTGAAATCGCTGTGTCCGACAAACAGTTTGCCGCTTGCGGCCAGTTTGCGGAAATCGAGATAGGGCAACAGTCTCGAAGTACCGTATCCGCCGCGTACCGCCATGACGATTTTCACGTCCGGATTGGCGGCCGCCTGCTCGATCTGTCGCACCCTTTCGGCATCGGTCGCGGCAAAACGCTGGTATCGCGCTTCGGGATCGTAATAGCTGAATACGCGGTATCCCGCGGCTTCGAGTCCGGCAATGCCCCGCCGGTAATCGGTATCGGATACATAGCCGCCCGGCGCGATGATCGCGATACCCGTTTTTTCTGTTTTCATGTCGGTATTCCGTATTTCAAAAGGCGCTGGCCCATCTGCCGCCGGCCTGTATGCCATTCCGGCACGCGGATTCGGGACGTTTTTTTCCACCGATGAGGCAGTATTCGGCGACGCTGGCGGCACATCCGGCGACTGGCAAAAACCATCGAGCAGACATCCCCCCATCAACAGCGCAATCATCCATTTTTTCATGATGTCCCCCGATCGCCGAGGCTGCGGCAGACAACGTCTCGCGCCCGTTTCGGGGCTCACTGAGACTGCCGTGCGGCTTTGGCCTGTTTTCTGCGTTCGGCGAAAAACGCCTTGAGCATCGCCGCACAATCGTCCTGCAAGATACCGCCGGTCACTGTCGTATGATGATTCAGTTCCTTTTGCATGAACAGATCGATAACGCTGCCGCAGGCGCCCGTTTTAGGGTCATACGCCCCGAAAACCACGCGTTTGAGGCGTGCATGGATCATCGCGCCAACACACATCGCGCATGGTTCCAGCGTGACATACAGTTCGCAATCCGGCAACCGGTAGTTTCGGCATACCGCAGCCGCATTGCGCAACGCCATGATTTCGGCATGTGCCGTCGGATCATGACCGGATATCGGGCAGTTGAACCCCGTCGCGATGATCTCTCCATTCCTGACGACGACCGCACCGACCGGCACTTCTCCGGCCGCTTTCGCGTATTGTGCCTGCACGAGAGCCTCGCGCATGAACATTTCATCGTTCATGCAAGCGAATCGGCCGTCACTTCAGCCCAGCAATTCGGCGTTTCATATATCCTGACACACTTGAGTACCAGCGCATTGCCGAAAAATCCCTCATAAACTTCCTTGAGGGTATCGAAGGCCACACGTGCCATGTTTTCGACTGTCGGCACCCTGTCGAATACGACGGTTTTGTGGTTCGGCAAACTGTCCAGAAACTGTCTGACAGGCGTGTCTTTTTCATACACCAGAAAAGCGTGGTCCCAATGGGATACCAGATGGATTTCCGCCAGCCGTTTGACTTCGGAAAAATCCAGCACCATGCCATTGCCTGCATCCCCTTCTTTCTCAAGCGGATTCCCTTCCAGCGTGATATGCAATACATAACGGTGCCCATGCAGATTTCTGCACTGGCTATGATGATCCGGAATACGATGTCCGGCATCGAATTCGAGTTTTCGGGTAATCGTCAACATGAAAATATCAGGGTATCTGTAAAAATTTGTGCGTTTGCAAACCGAGTTTCCATTTCGGGTTCGCCAAACAGGTCGCTATCGCTATTCTAACGTTTTGCTGCCGGTTTTCTCCATCCATCGGCTGGACATAAAAATGGGAAAAAGAAAGCCTCTCATAATCAGCAAGATTCTGGTTTTCCTGCGGAATCACGACCTTGATTTCGTCGCCATGCGTGACCACGAGTTTCGCACCTGCCTTCGGACTGACGCAAACCCAGTCGATACCCGGCGGCAC
>CASETG010000033.1 GCA_949290765.1 Oxalobacter formigenes
CACGAATCATGTCGGCAATCAGACGACCTTTTTGCGCTGACAAATGCACACCACGAAGAGAAGCTTTTGTTTCCATCATTGGTCCTATTTCTTAGCTTTTTTATCGGCGGCATGACCCTTGAAAGTTCTGGTCAATGCGAATTCGCCCAATTTATGACCAACCATATTTTCGGAAATGTAAACGGGAACATGCTGTTTGCCATTGTGAACAGCAATCGTCAGCCCGATAAAATCCGGCATAATTGTTGACCGACGAGACCAGGTTTTAATTGGCCGTTTATCCTTGGATGCCTGCGCAGCCTCGACTTTGGCAATCAGATGCGCATCGCAAAAAGGTCCTTTTTTCAACGAACGTGTCATATGCTACCCCTTATTTCTTGTTGCGGCGCGAGACGATCATCGAAGTCGTGCGCTTGTTGCTACGCGTTTTCAGACCCTTGGTCTTCTGACCCCACGGCGTAACCGGATGACGTCCACCGGATGTTCTTCCTTCACCACCACCATGCGGGTGATCGACCGGATTCATGACAACACCACGTACCGTCGGACGTACGCCACGCCAGCGCATTGCACCAGCTTTACCCAATTTGCGCAGATTCTGTTCTGCATTACCTACTTCACCGATCGTCGCACGACATTCGATATGGATACGACGAACTTCGCCGGAACGGAGACGAACCTGAGCGTAGGAACCTTCGCGAGCCATCAGAACGACTGCTGCGCCTGCAGTACGTGCCAGCTGGGCGCCCTTGCCCGGCAGGATTTCGACACAATGCAGCGTCGTACCGACCGGAATATTGCGCAGCGGCAGGCAGTTGCCGGCCTTGATCGGCGCTTCGGAGCCGTTCATGATCTGGTCACCGACGGACAAGCCCTTCGGAGCGATGATGTAACGACGTTCGCCGTCGGCATAACAAACCAGCGCGATATTGGCCGTGCGGTTCGGATCGTATTCGATACGTTCGACCTTGGCGGGAATACCGTCCTTGTTACGAACGAAATCGATCACACGATAATGGTGCTTGTGACCACCACCGATATGACGGGTCGTGATATGACCGTTGTTGTTGCGGCCCGCACTCTTGGATTTCTTTTCAACCAGCGCCGCATAAGGACGACCCTTGTACAGCTCCGGATTGACCAGCTTGACCATTCCACGGCGAGCCGGCGATGTTGGTTTGACTTTAACGAGAGCCATTATTTAGCCTCCTCGGTAAAATGAATTTCCTGACCAGGCTTCAGGCAAACGTATGCCAGCTTCTGATTGCTCTTGCGACCCATGCCGTTGCGGGTACGTTTTTGTTTGCCCAGGCGATTCAGCACCTGCACTGATTCGACTTCGACCTTGAACATATTTTCAACGGCCGCCTTGATTTCAGGCTTCGTTGCATTTTTCAGCACGCGAAAAATGACTTGTTCATACTTTTCAGCGATAAAAGTAGCCTTTTCCGAAACGACCGGAGCCAGCAATACCTTCATCAGACGTTCTTCACTCATTTTCATGACAGCACTCATGCCAGCATCTCCTCAATCTTGCCCAGAGCTGCCTTGGTAATCAGCACATCCTTGAAATACACAAGGGAAACAGGATCAGCCTGGTGTGGTTCCACCACCAATACATTCGGCAGATTGCGCGAGGCCAGATACAGGTTTTCATCGAAGTTATCCGTAATGACAAGTACGGAATCAAAACCGAAAGCCTTGAGCTTCTGCGCCAGCATTTTTGTCTTCGGTGCTTCGAGAGCCAGCTCATCAATCACCGTCAGTCTGTCTTCACGTGCCAGCTGGGAGAGAATCGAGCAGACACCTGCGCGATACATCTTCTTGTTGACCTTGTGAGAGAAATTTTCGTCCGGCGAATTGGGGAATGCGCGACCACCTCCACGCCACAGCGGGGAAGACGACATACCAGCACGTGCACGACCGGTGCCTTTCTGGCGCCACGGTTTCTTGGTCGTATGCGCAACCGTTTCACGGCTCTTTTGCTGACGATCGGCCGTTCTGGCATTGGCCTGGAAAGCGACAACGATCTGATGAATCAGCGCTTCGTTATATTCACGACCGAAAATGGTATCCGGCGCTTCCACTTTGCCGGCAACCTGGTCTTTTCCATTTAGGAGCTTCAATTCCATCTGTTATGCCCCCTTGCTTACTTTGGTTTTAACGGCAGGACGTACGACAACCTGCGCATTCTTGGCACCCGGAACAGCACCCTTGACCAGCAGCAGATTGCGTTCTGCGTCAATACGTGCGATTTCGAGATTCTGGACGGTGGTGGTTTCATCCCCCATGTGACCCGTCATCTTCTTGCCCGGGAAAACGCGACCCGGATCCTGGTTCATACCGATGGAACCCGGAACATTGTGCGAGAGGGAGTTACCGTGGGTTGCACGACCGGAACCGAAATTGTAGCGTTTGATGGTACCGGCATAACCTTTACCGATCGAAACACCCTGAACGTCAATCTTCTGACCGACTTCAAACAGCGTGACAGGCAATACATCTCCTGCCTTGACTTCAGCTGCCTTGGCAGCATCAACTCTGAATTCGCGCAATACCGTACCGGCTTCGACACCTGCTTTCGCATAATGTCCTGCGGCAGCTTTATTGACACGGGAAGGACGGCGTTTGCCGAATGCAACCTGGACAGCCGTATAACCGTCTGTCTCGGTCGTCTTGACTTGCGTAACGCGGTTGTCGGATACGTCAACCACGGTGACAGGAATAGCATCCCCCTCATCCGTGAATATACGCATCATCCCAACCTTACGCCCGATAAGGCCTAGGCTCATTTTTATCTCCATTCCTGCCTACGATTGGGCAGGGCTGTTATTTTAAGAAACAAGAGCAAAAACAATCTCTTGACTTGCTCAAGCGGCGCATTATATCCCGCATGCGCCGTTTGCACAACCGCTTATTGCCTGTAAAGCAATTATTGCAGCTTGATTTCGACATCGACACCTGCCGGCAGATCCAGCTTCATCAGGGCGTCGACAGTTTTGTCGGTCGGATCGATGATATCCATCAGACGCTGATGCGTACGGATTTCAAACTGGTCGCGTGAGGTCTTGTTGACGTGAGGCGAACGCAGAATATCGAAACGCTGGATACGGGTCGGCAACGGAACCGGTCCCTTGACGACAGCACCGGTACGTTTCGCCGTATCGATGATTTCCTGTGCGGACTGATCGATCAGTTTGTAATCGAATGCTTTGAGGCGGATGCGGATTTTCTGGTTTTGCATAATATCTTTCCAAAGAGCGAGCTGCGGATGGCTTGCCACCCGCAGCATTTGAATTATCGTAACGACAGCAAATTATTCGAAGATTTTGGATACGACGCCAGCACCAACGGTTCTGCCGCCTTCGCGAATCGCGAATCTCAAGCCTTCTTCCATTGCGATCGGGCTGATCAGTTTGACGTTGATCGTGACGTTGTCGCCCGGCATGACCATTT
>CASETG010000034.1 GCA_949290765.1 Oxalobacter formigenes
CCCCATGCCCTGTCGAGCATGTCTTCTTCCTTTTCGCTCATTTCCGAAAGCGAGGAAAATCCCTTGCGGATGATGACATGGCAGGTACTGCATGCGCCGCATTTTCCGCAAGCGTGTTCGACTTCGATATGGTTGTCCAGAAGGGCGTCGCAAATCGACTGACCTGAACGGGCATCAATGACCGCGCCATCCGGACAAAGTGCTTCATGGGGCAATACGGTGATTTTTGGCATGCTGTCTCCGGTAAATTCAGATAACGTCCTTGATCGCCTTGCCGGAAAGTGCTTTCCGGATACTGCGGTTCATGCGTCTGGCAGCGAACTGTTCAGTACCCTTTGTCAGGGCCTCGACGGCATCGTGCAGGACGGTTGCCGAGTCGCCTTGCAGATGTCGGCGTGTCTCGGCGATGAGTTGTTCGATTGTCGCGCGCTCAGTTGCATCCAGAAGGTCGCCGTCAGTATTCAGTGCCGTTTCCGTCGCCTGAATCGTCCGTCTGGCCTCGACCTGTTCTTCCTTCAGGGCGCGCAGCTGCATGTCGTTTTCGGCATTTTTTCCGGATTCCTCAAGCATTTTGACGATTTCCGTGTTGGTCAGGCCGTAGGATGGCTTGACGGTGATGGATGCTTCTGTACCTGAAATGGTTTCCCGCGCCGAGACGGAGAGCAGACCGTCGGCATCGACCTGAAAGGTGATGCGGATACGGGGAACGCCGGCGGCCATCGGCGGGATACCGCGCAATTCGAAGCGTGCCAGTGAGCGGCAATCGTCGACCAGTTCGCGTTCGCCTTGCAAGACATGGATGGCCAGTGCGGTCTGTCCGTCCTTGAAGGTCGTGAATTCCTGTGCATAGGTGCAGGGAATGGTGGAGTTTCGCGGAATGATCTTTTCCACCAGTCCCCCCATGGTTTCGATACCAAGGGAGAGCGGAGTGACATCAAGCAAGAGCCAGTCGTCGCCAGGCGCACGGTTGCCTGCCAGAAGATTGGCCTGTGTGGCGGCGCCGAGAGCCACGACCTTTTCCGGGTCGATGGATGCGTGCGGTTTTTTGCCGAACAGCTTTTGTATTTGCCGGCGGATATGCGGCATTCGCGTAGCACCACCGATCAGGATGACGCCATCGATATCGGGGATGGCGAGTCCTGCGTCACGAATGGTTTTCTTGACTTGCTGCATGGTTTTGCAGACAAGGGGATGGGTCATCTGTTCAAAAGCGCGTGCGGTCAGCTCGAGATTGATTTTCTCGCCTGAGGAAAGAATGGTATTGATGGTCACGCGGGCGCGAGCGGATAATCTTTCTTTCGCTTCGCGGGCCTTGGTCATCAGCTGTTGTTTGTCTTCGGGTGAAAGCGGCTTGAGGTGGGCTTTTTCGATAATCCAGCAAAAGATGCGGTGGTCGAAATCGTCTCCGCCCAGCCGGGAGTCGCCGCCGGTTGCCAGCACTTCGAAAACGCCCTTGTTCAGTTTCAGGATCGAAATATCGAATGTACCGCCTCCGAGATCGTATGCGGCGTAAATGCCTTCCGGCGCATTGTCCAGTCCATAAGCGATTGCAGCAGCCGTCGGTTCGCTCAGAAGGCGCAGGACATGAATGCCGGCGAGTTTCGCTGCATCCTTGGTGGCCTGGCGCTGTGCATCGTCGAAGTAGGCGGGAACCGTAATGACCGCGCCTGCAAGCGGTTCGTCGAAGGCATCTTCGACACGGTGTCTGAGACGGGCAAGAATTTCGGCGGAGACTTCGACTGGACTTTTCTCGCCCGCTACGGTGGCGATTCTCACCATGCCCGGATGATCGACGAACTGGTAAGGCAGGCTTTCAAGATTGGTGATATCCGCGAGCGTACGCCCCATCAGGCGTTTGACGGATGCAACGGTGTTTTTCGGGTCGCTGTTTTGCGCCTGTCTGGCGGCATAGCCGACTTCGGTGCGCCCGTCAGCGAAATAACGGACGACAGAGGGCAGCAACGGCCGGCGCTGTTCATCCTCAAGTACTTCGGGAATGCTGTTGCGGACAGTCGCGACAAGCGAATGGGTCGTGCCGAGATCGATGCCGACGGCAAGACGGAACTGGTGGGGAGCCGCGGACATGCCGGGTTCTGCAATCTGGAGAAGTGCCATGTTCAGTTTGTAGAGTCAGGGCCGTCAGCGAACCGGCTGATTTCCTCGCCGAATTTTTCGAGGAACATCAGTTTCCGTGTTTCACGGGCAGCCTGTTCGAATTGGTGTTGGTTCAGGAATGTTTCTATGGATTGCAAGCATTCTTCGCGCGATTGCCTGCGTTGTTCATCGAGCGCCTGCAATACATGGCGATCTCCGGAGTCGCGCGCTTCTTCCAGGGTTTCACGCCATTGCATCTGTTGCATCAGAAAGTCCGGATCCATGGATACGTGCGTTTCTTTCCGTACATTGTAGCCGTTGATTTCGCACAGATAGATGGCGCGCCGGAGCGGGTCGCGAAGAGTCTGGTAAGCGTCGTTGGCCGTTGCCGCCCATTGCATGGCGGCCCGTTTTTCCGTTTCGGTCGCCGTCACGAAACGGTCGGGATGTACCAGATGCTGTATTTTCCGGTAGGCGTCATCGAGCATGGCGCGATCGACGGCGAATCGTACCGGCAGACCGAAAAGTTCGAAATGGTTTTGCATGACGAAGGAGACCGGTTCAAACCCTGAAGCTGTTGCCGCAACCGCAGGTATCTTTGACATTCGGGTTATGGAACTTGAAACCTTCGTTCAGACCTTCACGGACGAAATCGAGTTCCGTGCCGTCAAGATAGGGCAGGCTTTTCGGGTCGACGAAAATTTTCACTCCGTTTGATTCGAAAACAGTATCGTCCGAACCCGGTTCGTCAACATATTCGAGCTTGTAGGACATGCCGGAACAGCCGGTTGTCTGAACGCCGAAACGCAAGCCGATGCCTTTGCCACGACGTTCCAGAAAGCGTGTGACGTGTCTGGCTGCTTTTTCTGTCAGTGTAATTGCCATGATGGTTTCCGTCCTTTCATGCCCCGTTCTTTTTTTCCTGGCGTTTGCGGTAATCGGTGATGGCCGCCTTGATGGCATCTTCGGCCAGAATCGAGCAGTGAATCTTGACCGGCGGCAATGCCAGTTCGTCCGCGATGTCCGAATTCTTGATTTGCAGGGCTTCATCCAGTGTCTTGCCCTTGACCCATTCCGTGACCAGCGAACTGGACGCGATGGCGGAACCGCATCCGTAAGTCTTGAAACGGGCGTCCTCGATTTTGCCTTCGGCATTGACCTTGATTTGCAGGCGCATCACGTCGCCACAAGCCGGTGCGCCGACCATGCCGGTTCCGACGGTGTCGTCATCCTTGTCGAAACTGCCGACATTGCGCGGGTTTTCATAGTGATCGATGACCTTGTTCGAGTATGTCATGGTGTTCTCCGGTGACCGTTTCAGTGGGTGGCCCACTGGATGGTGTTGATGTCGATACCTTCCTTGTACATGTCCCACAGCGGGGAAAGTTCGCGCAGTTTGGCGACCTGTGTCTTGACCAGTTCGATGGCGAAGTCCACTTCTTCTTCTGTCGTGAAACGGCCGATCGTGAAACGGATCGAGCTGTGTGCCAGTTCGTCGCTTCTGCCCAGCGCGCGAAGCACATAGGACGGTTCAAGGCTGGCGGAAGTACATGCGGACCCGGAAGAAACGGCAAGTCCTTTCATGGCCATCATCAGCGATTCACCTTCGACATAGTTGAAACTGACGTTGAGATTATGCGGAATACGATGAACCATATCGCCGTTGAATACGACCGCTTCGATCTGCGACAGACCGTCTGCCAGCCGTTTGGCCAGTACGCGAATCCGTGCGACTTCCGATTCCATTTCTTCACGTGCGATACGGTAGGCTTCGCCCATGCCGACGATCTGGTGTGTCGCCAGCGTGCCGGAACGCATGCCACGTTCATGACCGCCGCCATGCATTTGCGCTTCCAGACGGATACGCGGGCGACGGCGGACATACAGCGCGCCGATGCCTTTCGGACCACAAATTTTGTGTGCGGTCAGTGTCATGAGGTCAACTTTCGTTTTTTGCAGGTCGATTTCCATCTTGCCTGCGGCTTGTGCGGCATCGCAGTGGAAAATGATCCCTTTGCCACGGCACAGTTCACCGATTTCATCAATCGGCTGGATGACGCCGATTTCGTTGTTGACCATCATGACCGATACCAGAATCGTGTCGGGACGGATGGCTTTTTCCAGTTGTTCGAGTGTGATCAGGCCGTTTTCCTGAGGGGCGAGATAGGTCGCCTCAAAACCTTCACGTTCCAGTTCGCGGAAAGTGTCGAGAACGGATTTGTGTTCGGTCTTGACGGTGATGATGTGCTTGCCTTTGGTCTTGTAGAATTGTGCAGCGCCCTTGATGGCCAGGTTGTTCGCTTCCGTTGCGCCGGAAGTCCAGACGATTTCACGGGCGTCGGCATTGATCAGTGCGGCGACATGACCACGTGCCTCTTCTACCGCCTTTTCCGCTTCCCATCCGTACATATGGCTGTTCGAGGCGGGATTGCCGAATTTTTCGCACAGGTAAGGAATCATTTTTTCGGCGACACGCGGGTCGACTGGCGTAGTCGCCGAATAGTCCATGTAGACGGGATGCGAGGCGTCCTTCGTGAAATCCTTCAAGATACTGCATTGTGTAGGTTGTACCGTGGTGTTCATGCTGTGTTCTATCCTTTTATTTCGCCGTTTTCGCGTACATTCCGATGTGGCCGGTACGCTGGTTTTGCGCCGCCGTCACGGTTTTCGTTCCTGAAAGATCCGACAGGGTTACGGATTCCAGATAATCGATGATTCTTTCGTTGAGACTGGCCCACAAATTATGGGTGACGCATTTGATACTGCCTTTTGCGCAGTTGCCGTTTCCGCCGCAACGTGTGACGTCCAGCGGTTCATCGACGGCAAAAACGATATCGGCAATCGTGATGTCGGCCGCGTCTCGTGCCAGAACGTATCCCCCGCCGGGTCCCCGGATGGATTTGACCAGATTGCCGCGCCGGAGTTTTGAAAACAGCTGCTCCAGATAGGCAACGGAAATATCCTGCCGTTCGCTGATGCCGGCCAACGATACCGGGCCGCTTTGCTGGTACCGGTCGACATCTATCATGGCCGTTACGGCGAAACGCCCTTTGGTGGTCAGTCGCATAAAATCGTGACGAAGTGTCTATTAGTTGAATAATTTGGTCAAGTATAACAAAGGCCGGTGAACTCTGCCAGCAGACCTTTTTTTGTGAAACGGGAGACGGGTGTTGTGTGGCGGGGGAAAGGACGCGGTGCTGCGTCCTTTCCGGTTCCGGCGGTATCAGGGGGCAAAAGAGGAACCGCAACCGCAGGTGGTCGTGACGTTCGGATTGCGGATGACGAATTGCGCGCCGTCAAGGTCTTCCTTGTAATCGATTTCGGCGCCGACGAGATACTGGTAGCTCATGGGGTCTATCAGGAGCTGGATCCCGTTTTTCATCATGGTCGTATCGTCTTCGTGGACGTTTTCATCGAAGGTGAAACCGTACTGGAAGCCGGAACAGCCGCCTCCCTGGACGAACACGCGCAATTTCAGGTTGGGATTGCCTTCTTCTGCGATCAGTTCGGCAACTTTTTTGGCGGCACTGTCGGTGAAGATGAGCGGTGCCGGCATTTCTTGATTGTCACTCATTATTTACTCCGGAATGAAAAGATGGGCACATTATAAACAGGATGCGCGATTTGTGTTTGCAGCATGTCACGGCAATACCGGAACCTGCCTCAGACCGGTGGTTTCTTCCAGTCCGAACATCAGGTTCATGCACTGGACGCCTTGTCCGGCAGCACCCTTGACCAGATTGTCTTCCACGACAAGGATGACCAGCGTGTTGCCGTTGCCGGGACGGTGTACGGCGATGCGCAGGTAGTTCGATGCGCGTACCGAGCGCGTTTCGGGATGAGCGCCAGCAGGCAATACGTCAACGAAGGGGTCATTGCGGTAATGGTCTTCGTACAGTTTCTGGAAATCGATGTCGTGCGCCTCCGGCAGCAGGGTGGCGTACAGTGTGGAATGGATGCCGCGGATCATCGGTGTCAGATGCGGCACGAAGGTCAGGCCGATTTCGCGGGTATTTCCGGTTATGGCTTTCAGTCCCTGAACGATTTCGGGTAAATGACGATGGCCTTTGACGCCGTAGGCGTGGAAGTTGTCCGACGATTCAGCAAACAGTGAACCGACCGAAGCACGTCGTCCCGCGCCCGAGACGCCGGACTTGCAGTCCGCAATGAGCATCGATTCGTTGACCAGTGGTTTGCCCTGGCTCAAAAGCGGTGAGAAACCCAGCTGGACCGAAGTGGGATAGCAGCCCGGCAGACCGATTACGCGAGCGTTGCGGATGGTTTCGCGGTTGACTTCGACAAGACCGTAAACAGCTTCTGCCAGAATGTCGGGGCATGCGTGCGGCATGCCGTACCATTTTTCGAACTCGGCCGTGTCTTTCAGGCGGAAGTCTGCGGCGAGGTCGATGATTTTCACCTGATGGGCAAGCAATTCTCTGGCATGCGCCATGGCGATGCCGTGCGGTGTGGCGAAAAAGACCACGTCGCAATCGTTCAGTGCCGATTCTTCGGGCGAGGTGAAGGTCAGATCGACGATGCCGCGCAGGGACGGGAACATGTCCGCGACAGGAGTGCCCTTGTCGCCACGGGATGTAATGGCCGTCAGTTTGACATTCGGGTGTGCGGAAAGAATACGCAAAAGTTCGACGCCGGTGTAACCCGTACCGCCGACGATGCCGACTTTGATCATGATAGCCTCACAGAAGAAATTGACAGAAACATGCTGCCTATTTTAGCGGGAATGCCGGTGTTTTGCCCGGATACAGCATACAGAAAAAAAGTCGCCCGGCAATGCCGGACGACTTCATGAAACAGCCACCTACAATATCCGTTCGGTATTGTATGAAATGGATTAACGTTTGGAGAACTGTTTTGCACGACGTGCCTTGCGCAGACCGACTTTCTTGCGTTCGACTTCACGTGCGTCGCGAGTGACGAAGCCTGCCTTGGACAATGCCGGTTTCAGACCGATGTCGTAGTCGATGAGTGCGCGGGTGATGCCGTGACGGACGGCGCCTGCCTGTCCGGATTCACCACCGCCGGAAACGTTGACCATGATGTCGAAGCGTTCGACATTGTCGGTCAGTTCGAGCGGCTGGCGAATGACCATCAGGCCGGTTTCGCGGGAAAAATATTCGTTTGCCGGTTTGCCGTTTACCGTGATCTTGCCGGAGCCTGCCTTGATGAAAACACGGGCTACGGCACTTTTGCGACGGCCGGTTCCGTAATTGTAGTTACCGATCATGTCTGCTCCTTAGATTTCGAGTGGCTTGGGCTGCTGTGCACTGTGCGGATGGGTGGCATCTGCATAGACTTTCAGCTTCTTGATCATGGCATAACCCAAAGGTCCCTTCGGGAGCATACCCTTGACGGCTTTTTCGAGCGCACGACCCGGAAAACGCTGCTGCATTTTTTCGAAGGTCGTTTCGTAAATGCCGCCCGGATAACCGCTGTGGCGATAGTATTTCTTGTCGGTCATCTTGTTGCCGGTTACGCGCAGCTTGCTGGCATTGACGACGATGATATAGTCGCCGGTGTCGACATGTGGAGTGAATTCGGGTTTGTGCTTGCCACGCAGACGGCGTGCCACTTCGCTGGCGACACGTCCGAGAACCTTGTCGGTTGCGTCGATCACAAACCACTCACGCTGGACAGTGCTGTCCTTGGCGGAAAAGGTTTTCATAGTAATTTCCTGTAATGTTTACACGTTCAAACGGGTGGTTCCGCCCTTTTCAGGGAGGACACAGCCTTCTGTTATTTTTCCGGAACGGACGGAAAGTATTAAATTATAGACGTATCAATGACTTGACGTCAATTCGCTTCTCGGCTCCAGTGGATTGTTTTCGCCGGTTTGTCTGGAAAGCGCTCATGGATGATTTTATTGCCGTCGAGGTTCGGGTATTCTTTCCATTTTCCGGTTTTATGCAGGTTTTTTATGATTCCAATCGATGTACTGGGGACGTATTTCATCGCATGCCTGATTCTGGCGATCGCTCCCGGGCCTGACAATATTTTCGTACTGACGCAATCGGCCTTGCAGGGAAAAAAGGCCGGACTTCTCGTGGTCATGGGGCTATGTGCCGGTCTGTTGTTCCATACGACGGCTGTGGCATTGGGTGTTGCCGTCATTTTCAAGACATCGGAGCTGGCCTTCACTTGTCTGAAACTGGTCGGGGCGGGCTATTTGCTGTATCTGGCATGGGGTGCTTTCCGAAGTGGCGCGACAACTATCGAGAGTGGTAACAATGTCATGCTGACAAACGGTCAGCTGTTTCGGCGTGGTGTTTTCATGAACGTCACCAATCCGAAGGTCAGTATATTTTTTCTGGCGTTTTTGCCACAGTTCGCCGACCCGTCACGGGGCATGCTGGCATTGCAGATGATGGAGCTGGGTTTCGTTTTCATCGTTTCCGCCATTCTGGTGTTCGGTGCGATTGCGCTGGCTGCAGGCGCGCTGGGTGAATGGCTGAATCGCTCGGCCAATGTGCAGCGTTGGATAAACCGTCTCGCGGGAACGATATTCGTGGGGCTGGCGATCAAGTTGTTGCTGACCGAGCGCATGTGATGCGCGATGTGCCGCAGGCAGGGATTGCCGCTTGCGGCATGGGCAAATGCGATGCGCGCATGACGGCACGGGGCGCCGTTTTTCGGGGAAGTCGTATGGGATGACATCAGGCACGCCGGATGCGTGCCTGATATGCGGATGTTTATGGTTTCGTTGTCGCGAGTGCCTTGCGTCGTTTGTCGATGGCCTTGATGCGTACGATGGCGTTTGGCATGGAGTCCAGACGTGCCGACGTGGACGGATGCAGGGCGGTGTAGTTTCTCGCGTTGGTGGCCGGGAAACGGTAAGCCAGCCGTTTCCAGAACTGTGTGGCATTGTCGATGGCATAACCGCCGCGCAGGGACATGGCGAGGCTGAGCGTATCGGCGTCGATATCGAATTTTTTCGGTATCGGTTTCAGACCGCCGTTTCCCTGAATCGGATATGACGGGTTGCGAATCAGATTATCGATCAGAATGGTTGCCGCCTGTGTGTTCTGAAGCGTTTTTGCATGACCCAGTACGTTGTGTGCCATTTCCTTGGAGATGACGTAGGCCAGGTCTTCATCGGAGCGTGCGAAAAGCATCATGCCCTGTGTGACGAGAATGCGGTTGCCGTCGGAATAAGCGTTGACGTTGGCGGTTTGCCCCAGTTCGATACGGAAGCCGCATGCCGGCGTGAGAGCGACCGTCATGTTTTTCTGCCTGTTGTCGCGCAATACGGTAAGGCGCAACGATTTGTTGTTCGATACCAGCGAAGAGAGCAGTTCGACGGTTTCACGTTCGGCATGCACACCTTGCGGTACGGGTTTGTTGCCGATGCGCAGCAAGATATCACCTCGTTGCAGGCCGGCACGGTCGGCGCCGCTGCCCGGAATGACGTTCATGACCTGAAGCCGTTCGCCCAGTCCATAGGTTTCCGTTGCAAGAGAAGACAGTTCCTGTGAATACGAGTATTTGTTTGCGACACTGAATCCAAGCAGGTTGCGCAGTTGTTTGCGGCAAAGCTGGGCGTTGCCGATCAGCAGTTTGCCACCCACTCTGTCCAGACGGTCTTGCATGGCGACGACTTGTTCGAGACGGGGTTTGCCGGATGTTTCGAGCGTCATGTCTTCGTCGCCCATCCATGCCGAATCCGTGGCACAGGCGGTCACCAGCAGTGCGCAGCAACAGCATGCGATACGGTATCCCGTTCTGCGGGAGCGAATGAATTGCCAAAACGATTTCAAGCGTGTCTTCATGGTTTATTTGCTTTCCTTCAGAGGGTACCCGTACTGCCGAAACCGCCGGTTCCGCGTGTGCTTTCACCGAATTCATCGACTACGTTGAAGCCGACCTGAAGTATCGGGACGATGACCAGTTGCGCCAGCCTTTCCAGCGGATTCAGGGTGAAGGCGGTATTGCCACGGTTCCATGTGGAGACCATCAGTTGTCCCTGATAATCCGAATCGATCAGGCCGACGAGGTTGCCCAGTACGATGCCATGTTTGTGTCCAAGTCCGCTGCGCGGCAGGATGAGGGCGGCATAACCCGGGTCGGCGATATGGATGGCCAGACCTGTCGGAACCAGACGGGTTTCTCCCGGTTCGATGACAAGCGGTTCCGGGATGCAGGCACGCAAATCCAGACCTGCGCTGCCCGGTGTGGCGTATGAAGGAAGATATTCCTTCATGCGGGCGTCCAGTATTTTGATGTCGATCGTTTTCATGGCGGTATGTCAGAGGCGTTTTGCGATTTGCTCGATCAGCTGGCGGGCAAGTATCTGTTTGCTGCCGTGCGGCAGTTCGAGATGACCGGTTTCATCGAACAGAATCAGGGTGTTTTCATCTTTGCCGAAAGTTTCGTGTCCGATATTGCCGACCAGCAGCGGAATGCCTTTTTTGCGGCGTTTGGCTTCGGCGTATTCGCTCAGTTTCTCGGATTCGGCGGCGAAACCGACGCAATAGGGCGGGTCGGGGAGAGCGGCGATCGAGGCGAGGATATCGGGATTTTCGGCAAATTCCAGTACCGGGGTCTTGCCGTCGCCGTTTTTCTTGATTTTCTGTTCGCTGGCATTGGCGACACGCCAGTCCGCGACGGCGGCAACGGAAATGAAGATATCCTGCTTGCTGATATGCGACATGACGGTATCGCGCATTTCGATGGCGGTCATGACGTCGATCCGGTTGACGCCGTATGGCGTATCCAGTGCAGTGGGACCCGATATCAGGGTGACGGTTGCGCCTGCTTCGCGGGCGGCACGCGCGATGGCATAGCCCATTTTCCCGGATGAACGGTTGGTGATGCCGCGAACCGGATCGATCGGTTCGAATGTCGGGCCTGCGGTAATGAGCACGTTCCGTCCCGCAAGGCTTTTCGGTTGCAGTGCGGCGATCACTTCTTCAAGCAGCTGTGCCGGTTCCAGCATGCGTCCATCACCGATTTCGCCACAGGCCTGATAACCTGAAGCCGGTCCGGCAACCAGTACACCGTCGGCCTTGAGACGACTGACATTGCGGCGTGTCGCCGGTTTTTTCCACATTTCCGCGTTCATGGCCGGTGCGATCATGAACGGGATTTCCGACGGTCTGGCCAGACAGAGGGTGGAGAGCAAGTCGTCACACAGGCCATTGGCCAGTTTGCTCATGAAATTGGCGGAGCAGGGCGCGATGACGACAAGGTCGGCCTGACGTGTCAGGTCGATATGCGGCATATTGTTTTCCAGCCGGTCATCCCATGAGTCGGTAAAGACGGTATGTCCGGTCAATGCCTGCATGGTGACGGGGGTGATGAACTTCATGGCATTGGCGGTCATGGCGACCTGTACGGATGCGCCTTCCCGAATCATGGCGCGTGCGAATTCCGCCGATTTGTAACAGGCGATACCGCCGGTCAGTCCCAGTAAAATCCTTTTGCCGGACAAATCCATATGTTCTCTCCGTATGTGGATGATTCAGTGCGTCAGTTGCGTTCAGCTTTTTCTGACGCGCTTGAGTTCGTCGATAATAAACAGGGCGGCTCCGATTGTAATACCGCAATCGGCGATATTGAATGTCGGCCAGTGCCATCCCATGGCGTGTACGTCCAGAAAGTCGATGACGTGGCCGTACAGGGAACGGTCGATCAGGTTGCCGATGGCTCCGCCCAGAATCAGCGCCAGCGACAGGCAGAAAAGACGCTGGTGCGCATGCTTTTTCAGCAGGTATACGATGACGACGATGGCCAGAATGCTGATGGCCGTGAAAAAGTACCGTTGCCATCCCGACTGGGATGCAAGGAAACTGAAAGCGGCGCCTTCGTTATAGACCAGAATCAGGTTGAAAAACGACGTGACCCTGATGGCCTGACCGTAATGGAGAATGTGTGAAATCCAGATTTTGCTGATCTGGTCGAACAGGACGATCACGATGGCAAGTCCCAGCCAGTGCAGCATACCGGTTCGGCTTTTGTGATAGATGTTTCTGGTTGCCATAATCGGGTTTGAAAAAAGCCACCGGAAGGTCGTTCCGGTGGCGACAGGAATAAACGGCCTAGACGAACCGGCGTTTTTCACCCTGGCCGAAAAGGTTTTCGGCGCAACGTGCGCAAAGCTGTGGATGCTGTGCATCTGCACCGACATCGCTGCGATAGTGCCAGCAGCGCTCGCACTTCTGGTATGCGGACGGTTTGACCGTAATCGATTCTTCAGCGCTGTCCGCGACTTCGATGACTTCGGCACGGGACGTGATCATCAGGAATTTCAGGTCTTCGTCGAGGCTCTTGAGCAGTCGGTATTTGTCGCCGGAAGCGCGGATTTCGATTTCCGCCTGCAAGGAAGAACCGATTTGGCCTGCGATACGGACTTCTTCCAGCTGTTTCATGACATCGGCGCGGATGGCCTTGAGCCGGCTGTATTTTTCGAGCAGTTGTGTACCGTCGCCGATTTCCGGCAGCTCATAGGCCGTCAGCGTGAACAGGGTTTCGCCACTGTCTGCATATTCTTTTTCCGATGCGAATGCCTGCCATGCTTCTTCAGACGTGAATGACAGAATCGGAGCCATCAGGCGCAGCAGGGCATGGGTGATGTGCCACAGTGCCGTTTGTGCCGACTGACGGGCATGCGAAACGGTTTTCGATGTGTACAGTCTGTCCTTGAGGATGTCGAGATAGAGACTGCCCAGTTCTTCGGAACAGTAGGTTTGCAGTTTGGATACGACCGGATGGAATTCGAAGCGGTCGTAGTGGGCCATGATTTCTTTCTGAAGCGCTCCCATGGATGCGATGGCATAGCGGTCGACTTCCAGCAGGTCGTCGATGGCGACAGCATCCTTGACAGGATCGAAATCGGCTGTGTTGGACAGCAGAAACCGCAGGGTATTGCGAATGCGGCGATAGGATTCGGTGACGCGTTTGAGGATTTCATCAGAGATGGACAGTTCGCCGGAATAGTCCGTCGAGGCGACCCACAGGCGCAGAATGTCGGCTCCCAGCGAGTCGAATACTTTTTGCGGGGAGATGACGTTACCCATGGATTTCGACATTTTCCGGCCTTCACCATCGACGACGAAACCATGTGTCAGAAGCATTTTGTAGGGCGGGCAGCCATCGAGCATGGATGACGTCAGCAGGGACGAATGGAACCAGCCCCGATGCTGGTCGGAACCTTCCAGATACAGGTCGGCAGGGAAGCGTAGTTCTTTCGCATGCGAGCCACGCAGAACCGTCTGATGGGTAGCGCCGGAGTCGAACCAGACATCAAGTGTGTCGCGGTTCTTTTCATACAGTGCCGCTTCTTCTCCCAGCAATTCTTTCGGATCAAGGGTTTGCCAGGCTTCGATACCTTCTTTTTCGACGCGTTTTGCGATTTCTTCAAGCAGTTCCAGCGTTCTCGGATGCAGTTCTCCGGTTTCACGATGTACGAAAAAGGCCATCGGAACACCCCACTGGCGCTGGCGCGAGAGTGTCCAGTCCGGACGGTTGGCGATCATGCCTTGCAGGCGTGCCTTGCCCCAGTCAGGATAGAAAGTGGTCTGTTCGACCCCCTTGAGTGCCGTTTCACGCAGAGTCAGGGATGTGTCGTTCGGCTTGATGTCCATGCCGGCGAACCATTGCGAGGTGGCACGGTACACGATAGGTGTTTTGTGACGCCAGCAGTGCATGTAGCTGTGCGTCATCATGTCGAGATTGAACAGCGTGCCGGCTTCCTGCATGGTGTTGCAGATCAGTTTCGATGCATCCCAGATCATCATGCCGCCGAAAAGCGGCAGCGTGGACGCATAATGACCGTTGCCCATGACCGGATTGAGGATTTCATCGTCTTTCATGCCGTGCGACTTGCAGGACAGGAAGTCGTCCACACCGTAGGCCGGAGCCGAATGGACGATACCGGTACCGGTGTCCAGCGTGACGTATTCTTCTGCGTAGATCGGCGAGAGACGGCGATAGCCTTCATGTGCATCGTACAGCGGATGTCTGAAACGGATGCCTTCCAGCGTGGCACCCTTGGCAGTCGCCAGTATCTTCCATACGTTCAGGCCGTAGCGTTTTTGCAGCAGGGTTTTGCCTGCTTCCGATGAGGGCAGTTTCGCACGTTCGTCGGCAACGATCAGCAGGCCTTTTTCCGTTTCGACCAGCGCATAATCGAATTCGGGATGGACATTCAGGGCCTGGTTTGCCGGAATGGTCCATGGGGTCGTCGTCCAGATGACGGCATAACCTGTCGGCAGCGGCAGTTCGGAAAGGCCGAAAGCTGCGGCGACTTTTTCAGGTTCGGCAAACGGGAAGCCGACGTCGATTTCCGGGTCGCGTCTGTCCTGGTATTCCACTTCGGCTTCCGCCAGCGCGGAGCCGCAGTCGAAGCACCAGTTGACCGGTTTCAGTCCGCGGAATACATAGCCTTTTTCAAGCAGACGTGCCAGCGCGCGGATTTCGTTGGCTTCGTTGGCATGGTTCATCGTCAGGTACGGGTTGTCCCAGTCGCCGAGCACACCCAGACGGATGAAATCCTTTTTCTGGCGTTCGACCTGTTCTCTGGCGTAGGCGCGCGCTTTGGCCTGCACTTCGGTCACCGACAGGTTTTTGCCGTACATTTTCTCGATCTGGATTTCGATGGGCATGCCGTGGCAGTCCCATCCCGGAACGTAGGGCGCATCGAAACCCGCGAGACCGCGCGATTTGACGACAATGTCTTTCAGAATCTTGTTGACGGCATGACCGATGTGGATATCGCCGTTGGCATAGGGGGGACCGTCATGAAGTATGAATTGCGGACGACCGGCAGCCGCTTTTCTGATACGGTGATAGATTTTCTTGTCCTGCCATTGTTTGATCCATTCAGGTTCCCGTTTGGCGAGGTTGCCTCGCATGGGGAACGGTGTATCGGGCATATTGACCGGATATTCCTTGCCCGGTTTGTTTTTGTTTGGCTGTTTTTTACCGGACGAATCTGATGGTTTGTTCGACATGTTGATCACGCTTGATTTGGGTTGCAACGGACTTGGCGACTGATTTTACCGTTTCTGTCCGTTATTCAGTTAACTTTTACTCAGGTGTTTTCTCAAAATACGATCTGGCGGCGGCCACGTCGTTGCCGATGGCGGCGGTCAATGCGCCAAGATCCGGAAATTTTTGATTATCCCGCAATTTTTTCAAAAATTCGACTTCAATGAGTGAACTGTAACAATTACGATGGAAATCCAGAATATGGGTTTCCAGCATGATGTGGCGGTCGCTTTCGATGGTCGGACGGGTTCCGATCATGGATACCGAAGGCAGAGGCTTGTCGGCAAGGCCGTGTACACGGGTGATGAAAACCCCGGACAATATCGGATTGTAATGGCGAATCGGGATATTGGCGGTCGGAAAGCCCAGCCCGCGTCCGATCTTGTCGCCGTGCACAATATGACCGGAGATGGTGTAGGGGCGTCCCAGCAGCGTTGACACAGTTCCGAAGTCCCCCTGTTCCAGTGCGTTGCGGATGGCGGATGAGGAGATGCGACCGTTCATGTCGGTAACGGCTGGCAGCACTTCGGTATGGAATCCGTATCGGCGACCGGCTTTTTCGAGATCGTCTGTCGTCCCTGTTCTGCCTTTTCCGAAGCGGAAGGATTCGCCGACCATCAGCCATTTGACATGCAAGGTGTCAACGAGAATTTTTTGGATGAAATCCGCTGCGCTCAGGCTGGCGATCGTCTGGTTGAAACGGGCGATGATGACTTCGTCGAGATGGCATTGCGATAACGCATGGATTTTTTCGCGCAACGGGGTGATGGTTGCGGGTGCATCGGCCATTTTTCCGGTTTTCAGCGCGAAATACTGTCTTGGGTGCGGGTTGAATGTCAGTACGGCGGCAGGCAGACCGAGACTGTCTGCAGCTTGCCGCAATCGGGCGAGCAGCACTTTGTGACCACGGTGCACACCGTCGAAATTACCGATTGCCAGCGCGCGTGGCCCCTGTGGTAAATTGTCCGTGAATCCGCGAAAGACCTGCATCAATATTTCCGGAGTTTAGCGTAAACATAAAATTATAATGCCTAAAATAAGTGAATTGCCAAATTCGTACAGGTTGTCTGACAGGTGCGAGAAGGTGGTTTTTTGTCGGCAGTACATGGAACGATATGATGACGAAGCGAAAAAATGACGACATGATTTCTGTGATCGTCCGCCAGCTGGTTGCGGTGCTTCTGTTCTCGACTGCCGCTTTGCTGGTGCCTGGCTGCTCGTTTGCGGCAGACCCGGACAAGGTGATTCACAGTGTGTTCGAGGCGGCCGATGACGGGTTCGATATGGTCCGGACGCAGAATTATTATTCGGGCTGGGTGGCCGATGCGATTTTCGAAACGCTGTTGACTTACGATTATCTGGCAAGACCCGCGAAGCTCGTGCCCAATACGGCAGAAGCCATGCCGGAAATCAGTCCGGATGGGAAAACATATGTATTCCGGCTGAAAAAGCATATTTATTTCGCGCCCGATCCGGTCTTCGGCGGCAGGCAGCGTGAACTGACGGCAAACGATTATATTTATGCCATCAAGCGTCTGGCAGACCCTGCCAATCGTTCCCCGTCGGCGGGGTTTATACGGGGGAAAATCGCCGGTCTGGATGCGTTGACGGAAAAGGCGGTCCGGACGGGGCGATTCGATTACGACGCACCGGTTGCAGGGTTGCAGGCGCCGGATCGTTATACCTTGCGTATCCGGCTCAATGCGCCGGATGCCAATTTTCTGTATGTGCTGGCTTATGGCGCTCTGGCGGCCGTATCGCGCGAAGCCGTCGAAGCGTATGGCGAACGTGTCGCGTTTCATCCGGTCGGCACGGGGCCGTATATGCTGAAGGAATATGTGCCTCGCAGCAAAATCGTGCTGGAGGCCAATCCGTATTACCGCGGGTTCGTGTGGGATTTCCAGCCGGGTGACGATGTCTGGGATGAACGGCTGGTCAGTGAAATGAAGGGAAAGCGGATGCCGCAGATCGGCCGGGTGGAAATCTCCATTATCGAGGAAGAACAGTCGCGCTGGCTTTCCTTTATGGAAGGACGGATCGATTTCGACAAATTGCCGCAACTGGCGGCGCCGGTGGCGCTGGAAAACGGACGCCTGAAGCAGGAATTCGTCGATCAGGGTATCCGGCAATATGCGATGGTCGAGCCTGAAATCACCTATACCCTTTTCAATATGGAAGATCCTGTCACAGGGGGGTACAGCAAGGAAAAAATCGCATTGCGCCGGGCGATCGCCATGTCGTACAACACGCAGGCAGAAATCGAATTGTTGCGTAACGGGATGGCAAAAAAAGCGGAAATGATCGTTCCGCCCGGAGTGGCCGGACATGATCCGTCATACAAAAGCAGCATCGCTTATGAGCCGGAACTGGCTTCGCGGTTGCTGGATTATTTCGGATACCGCCGGCAGCCCGATGGATACCGGACGATGCCGGACGGCTCGCCGCTGGTCTTGAAAATCCGGACGGAAGCCAGCGCGAGTTCGCGTGTCGTATCGGAAATCTGGAAAAGGGGGCTTGATGCAATCGGAATCCGCGCCGAGTTCGAGGTTGGCAATTTCGCCGACAATCTGAAAGATGCGGCGGGTTGCCGTCTGATGATGTGGGGCGGCGCATGGCATGCCGATTATCCGGAAGGCGAGAATTTTTTGCAGTTGCTCTATGGCCCGAATGCAGGACGGGGTAATTACGGATGTTATCGCTCGAAGGCTTTCGATAATTTGTATCGTCAGGCAGTCAGGTTGCCACCCGGCGAAAAGCGCAATGCGCTTTATGTCGGGATGAACCGCCAGATGGAAGCAGATACGGCCTGGGTCGTGCATGTGTCGCGGACACGGAACTGGCTGGTGCGTCCTCATGTGCTGGGTTTCAAGAAGCATCCGATCATGCAGTCGGACTGGCAGTATCTTGATGTTGCCAGATAAACGGGCCGGTGGGTCTGTATGCGCCGGTGAATCAAACAGGAGGTGAGCGAGTGAAACAATATGTGCCGCGTTATCCGCTGGTCGGGCTGTCGGGCTGGTCCGGTAGCGGGAAAACCACGCTGCTGGAAAAAATCCTGCCGTTGCTTTCGTTGATGGGCTTGCGGGTGAATGTCATCAAGAGCAGCCATCACGATGTCGAACTGGAGCCGCCCAGAAAGGACAGCGCGAGAATTCGCAGCGCAGGCGCGGCGGAAGTGATGCTGGCATCGCCTTACCGTTATATGCTGGCGCATGAATTGCGGGGAGAGCGCGAGCCGACGCTTGAAGAACTGGTTTCGCGAATGAAGCCGGCCGATCTGGTTCTGGTCGAGGGGTTTCGCGATGAGCCGATTCCGCGCATCGAGGTGTTTCGTCCGTCCTTGGGCAAAAAACCGATGTATCCCGAAAACGAACATATCGAGGTGGTGGCGTCCGATATACAAAAACCGGACGATTTGATTCGTCCGGTTTTGTGGCTCGATCTGAACAGGGAAAATCAGGTGGTCGACTGGCTGCTGAATCGGAGTGCCACCTGATCGTCCGGATGGCATGGTATCAGAACAGCTGTGCCATCCACTGCATGTCTTTCATGGACTTGGCCGACTTGAGCCGCGCACATGACGGACAGAGATTTTCTTCCAGCACTTTCTTGCCCAGCGTATCGCGCGTTTGCAGATATTGCGTGGTCGATGCCGAGAAGGTTTCGCCGCAGCACGAGCATATCTGAAGCGGTTGCTTGCGGACGACGGTGCCGGTGATTTCCGTAACGCGGTATCCGTCGCGGTCTTCGACGATGATAGCGCCCGTCGGGCATACGGATGTACAGGCGCCGCAGCCGATACATTTTTCGGCAGGGGTGGTGAAATCCTTGAAGACCATGCGCCCGCCTTTGGTTTCGACCATCTTGAGCGCTTCCGCCCCGACTTCGATGCAGGCCAGTTCGCACAGGCCGCAGCCGATGCAGACATCACAGCGCAGGCAGCGTTCGGCTTCCACTGCGGCGACTTTTTCGTCCCAGTCCTTTTGCATGAAGTCATGGGAGAATTTGCGGGTGGACGGGTCGTTTTCCTCGATGTGGGCACGTGCGTCCGATGTGCGTTGTTCCGGCGTGGAGGGCAAGAACGGTACCTGATCGCGGCGTTGCGGTTCCAGCGACTCGAAATCGGCAGGTATGCCCATCAGCCAGGAATGAATGGACTCGGCGGCGCGTTTGCCGGAGCCGATCGCGGCGACCACCGTGCTGGCACCATGGGCGATATCGCCGCCGGCGAAAATGCCGGGTTCACCGGTTTGCAGGGTGACCGGATCGCAAACGATGTTGCCCCATTTGGTTTCGATTTTCGTGCCGTCAAGCCAGCTGAGGTCTGCTTCCTGGCCGATGCCTGCGAAGATATGGTCGGCGCTTACGGTAACAGGCGGCGTGGTCTTGGCATCCGGTGCGTAGCGGGAACGTTCGAATTCGATGCGTTTGTCCGGGAAAATACGGGTCGGAGCCCAGAATTCGACCAGTTCGACACCTTCTGCCAGCGCCAGTTCCACTTCATGCGGGTTGGCAGGCATTTGTTTGCGGTTGCGGCGATACCACATCTGGACTTTTTCCGCACCCTGACGGAAGGCGGTCATGGCCACGTCGATGGCGGCATTTCCGCCGCCGATAACGATGACATGAGGGCCGACGCGCGGGTTCTTGCCGGAGCGGACGGCAGACAGGAAATCCATGCCGCCGATCACGAAATCCTGATCATCGCCGGGGACGCCGAGCCGTTTCGAGTTCTGCATGCCCGTGGCGAGCAGGGTGGCATCGTAGCCTTTGTCCTGGAATTCACGTGCCTGACGGACGGTGTAGCCCAGATGAATCTTGACGCCGAGCGCACGGATGACGTCGATTTCCGCATACAGCTTGTAGTCGGGCAGACGGTAATTCGGAATGCCGTAGCGCATGACGCCGCCCGGGTGTTCGCGTTCGTCGAAAATTTCGACGTCATGTCCTTTCTGGGCCAGATAGTATGCCGCCGTCAGACCGGCAGGGCCGCAACCGACGATGGCGATTTTCTTGCCGGTCGGGGCGGCTTTTTTCAGGTCTGGTCTGATTTCGGCGCATCGGGCGGCGACATGTTTCATCGGACGGATGAAGACAGGCTGTCCGCTGACGGTATTTTGCACGCATTCGTATTCGCACGGCGCAGGGCAGACCAGACCGCAGGAGTCGGGCAGCGGGGTATCTTTCGCCAGCACATCGAGCGATCGGGAAAAATCGCCGTGACCGACGAGTGCCATCATGCTGGGGATGTCGATATGTGCTGGGCAGGCGACCTGACAGGGGGCCGAACGCGGCAGGAAACAGGTTCCGGCCGAACAGGTATTGTTGACGATGTGGTTTTCCCATTCCGTGCGGTTGTTTTTCAACGAGTCGGCGATTGTGGTGGCCAGTTCCGGTGCGAGTGCAGCCAGCTCCGATACGGCCCGTGACAGCTCGTCGATGCCGGTGATGTTGCCTCTGCCCAGGGTGACCTCGGTCACAAGACGCGCAACGCGTGCGACGGCAGGACGGATTTTTGCAGGCAGCTGATTTTCGGCATGAAGTTGTGCCCGCAGGTTTTCGAGAATATCGTTGATGGGACAGGTTTTCTTAGCGGTTTCGTTACTGTTTTCCGTAGTCATGGTTGTGTCAGTCAGCCAGAGATGGGTTGCTTGTACGCCCCGCACACATCGGCACAATGTCTCCTGATGCGAACGCACGGGATAAGGTATAAATATTAACACCAAATCCATGTCAAATATGAAAGGTTCCGTACAGAAATTCAAATGCATCGAATATAATTGCAACTTGGCAAAATGCAGGCGCGCAGCACGATTTTGAAAATTCCGATATATTGTCATCGTGGATATTCTCTTTTTGCTGAACGCAAGCAGGCGATGCGAGTCGTCGCCTTTTGATGAATCTTTCCAGAATAGCCTGAGAAACAGGAGACAGAAGAATGAACCGGTTTGTGATTGCAGAGCCAGACAAGTGTATCGGATGCCGCACGTGCGAAGTGGCGTGCGTCCTGGCACATCCCAGCGGGGCGGAAAACGATCTTACCCCCGAGAATTTTCATCCGAGACTGAAAGTCGTCAAGGGATTGACCATGTCCGCTCCGGTCCAGTGCCATCATTGTGAAAATGCACCGTGCGTCAATGTCTGCCCGACCAATGCGCTGGTTTACCGCGACAATACCGTCCAGCTGATCCAGGACCGGTGTATCGGCTGCCAGACGTGCGTGCTGGCTTGTCCTTTCGGCGCCATGCAGATCGTCACGCGCCCGGTCAAACAGGCGGCACTGGGACCGTTGTCCGTTCGCAAGACGGTTCGCGTCGCGCACAAGTGCGATTTCTGTATCGATGTGCCGGAAGGTCCGCAGTGTGCCAAGGTTTGTCCGACGAAGGCGCTGCATATCATCGATACCGGTACGATGGATGAAAAGATCAGTCAGAAACGCGAGAAATCCGCTTTTAGTCTGCCTCCGGATGCATTTCGCTGATATGCGGTGAATCCGGAGCAATCGGCAAGATTTGCGGGAGAAATCATGAAAAAAGCATTAGTCGTCTGTCCGTATTGCGCTTCGGGCTGCAAGATCGAGTTTACGGTCGAGAACAACAAAATCATCAAGGCGGAAGGTGCCAACGGTTTTACCAATCAGGGCGAACTTTGCCTGAAAGGGTATTACGGCTGGGAATTTCTGAACGATACCCGCCGACTGACGCCGCGCCTGACTCAGCCGCTGGTCCGTTACAAACGGGGTGAACCGTTTACGGCTGTGTCCTGGGAAGAAGCGATCCGTTTCGCCAGTTCGAAACTGATGGAAATTCGTGAAAAGTACGGTCCGGATTCCATTTTCGTCAGTGGTTGCGCGCGCGGTCCCGGCAACGAGGCCAATTATGTGGCGCAGAAATTCGCACGTGCCGCAGTCGGTACCAACAACGTCGATTGTTGCGCGCGGGTTTGCCATGGACCGTCCGTCACTGCACTGGAAAGGACGCTGGGTAGCGGTGCGATGAGCAATTCCATTGTCGAGATCGAGGATACGAAATGCATCATGATTTTCGGCTATAACCCGGCCGATTCCCACCCCATCGTCGCGCGGCGTATCATCAAGGCGAAGCAAAAGGGTGCGAAGATCATCGTTTGCGATCCGCGTGTCATCGAATCGGCACGTATCGCCGATATTCATTTGCAGATGAAAAACGGCTCGAATATGGCGCTGGTCAACGCCATGCTCAACGTCATCATCACGGAAAACCTCTATAACAGGGAGTATGTCGGGAAGTATTCCGAAGGGTTCGACGCGATGTGGGAAGTCGTTTCGAAATACACACCGGAAAATACGGCAGACATAACCGGTCTGGATCCGCAGATGGTGCGGGAAGCAGCACGTATGTACGCTACCTCGTCAGGTTCCGTCATTTTGTGGGGCATGGGCGTCACCCAGTGGGGACAGGGCGTGGAAACCTGTATGGGATTGTCCAACATGGCGGTCATCACAGGTAATCTCGGTCGTCCCAATGTCGGGGTCGGTCCGGTTCGTGGCCAGAACAATGTGCAGGGCGCGTGTGACATGGGCGCATTGCCTGGACAGTTCCCGGGGTATCAGTCCGTCGAGGATCCGGAAATCCGCGCCAAGTTCGAGAAGGCATGGGGCGTGGAAAAGCTGCCCGGCAAGAAAGGGATTCCCATCACCGAAGTCGGTCACAATATCGAGGAAGGCAAGATCAGGGCGGTTTACCTGTTCGGCGAGGATCCGTTCCAGACGGAACCCGATCTGGCTGCGGTACGTCGTGCCTATGCCAAACTGGATTTGTTCATCGCACAGGATATTTTCATGACCAAGTCGGTGGCGGAAGCCGATGTGGTGTTCCCCGCAACGTCATGGGGTGAACATGAAGGGGTCTATTCGGCAGCCGATCGCGGATTCCAGCGTTTTTACAAGGCCATCGAGCCAAAGGGCGATGTCAAGCCGGACTGGGAAATCCATAGTCTGATGGCGACGGCGATGGGTTACCCGATGAAGTACAACAATACGCAGGAAATATGGGATGAACTGCGTGAATTGTGTCCGCTGTATTATGGCGCGACCTATGACAAAATGGCCGGTTTCGGTTATGTATCCTGGCCATGCAGGACCCTCGATGACCCGGGCGAACTGTGGATGTACAAGGACAACAAGTTCGCGACGCCCAATGGCAAGGCACAGCTTGTCGCATCGGAATGGCGTCCGCCGGTTGATCAGATCGACGAAAACTTCCCGCTGATTTTGTCCACGGTTCGCGAAGTCGGGCATTATTCCTGTCGTTCCATGACGGGTAATTGTCCGGCGCTGGCGACACTGGCCGATGAACCGGGGTTTGCGCAGATGAATCCTGTCGATGCCAAAGAACTGGGTATCAAGGACCAGCAGCTCATCTGGGTGGAAGGTCGCCGCGGCAGAGTCATTACCCGTGCCATGGTGACCGAACGTGTCAATCGCGGCGCCATTTACATGACGTATCAGTGGTGGATCGGCGCATGTAACGAATTGACGATCGAGCATCTGGATCCTTATTCCAAGACGCCGGAATACAAGTACAGTGCCGTTCGTGTCGTGCCAATCGAGGATCAGAAGTGGGCTGAACAGTATCTGGTTGAGGAATATGACAAGCTCAAGCAGAGACTGGCAGAAACGGCCGACAATGTCGTCGCTGCCTGACGGGCTGGTCTGAAACGTCATTAAAAAAACCTCTCCGGAAACGGAGAGGTTTTTTATTGCGTCAAACGGAAGTTAACGTTTCAGCAGCGACAGCCAGATGGTTTTCGGTTCCGTGAAGTTTTCCAGTGCCGCTTCACCGTGTTCACGTCCGAAGCCGGATTCGCCGGTACCGCCCCACGGCAGGCGGACATCGGTATAGCCGTAGGTGTTGATCCAGACAGTTCCGGCTTTCAGCTCGTGGGCGACCTTGTGAATGCGTGTGACGTCGGCGCTCCAGATACCGGCAGCCAGACTGAATGCTGTCCCGTTGGCGATATGGATAGCGTCTTCTTCGTCCTCGAACGGAATGATGCTGGCGACTGGCCCGAAGATTTCTTCCTGCGAGATACGCATTTCATGCTTGACGTCGGTGAAAATGGTCGGCGAGACATAAAATCCCTTGTCGCCGACACGCTGGCCACCGTAAGCGACGCAAGCACCTTCTTTTTTGCCGATGTCGATGTAATCCATGACGGTATTCATCTGGTTGCGGGAAACCAGCGGGCCCATGATGGTATCGTCGGATGCAGTGTCGCCGATGCGGATGTGTTTCGCGCGTTCGATCAGGCGGTCGACCACTTCGTCGTGAATTTTCTTGTGTACCAGAATGCGCGAACCGGCTGAGCAGACCTGCCCGGCATTGAAGAAAATACCGGAAGCGGAACCGCGAACCGCGCTGTCGAGATCGGCGTCGTCGAAGATGATATTGGCCGATTTTCCGCCCAGTTCCAGCGTGATTTTCTTGAAGTTGACGGCGGCTCCCTGCATGATGCCGCGTCCGACTTTCGGCGAACCGGTAAACGTGATCTTGTCGATTTGCGGATGGGCGACCATGGCGTCCCCGACGACGCTGCCCTTGCCGGTGACGATATTGAGAACGCCTGGCGGGATGCCTGCTTCCAGCGCCAGTTCGCCGATACGGATTGCTGTCATCGGTGTCAGTTCTGCCGGTTTGACGATGAGCGTGCAACCACATGCCAGTGCCGGCGCGATTTTCCAGATGCCGATCATGAGCGGGAAATTCCAGGGAACGATGGCACCGACGACACCGACCGGTTCACGGACGGTATAGGTCAGGGCATCGGTTCTCGCAGGGATGACCTGACCGATGATCTTGTCGGTCCAGCCTGCGTAATAGCGCAAGGTGTCGATGGCCGCAGGCATATCTTGCCGTCTGACGCTTGCGATGGGTTTTCCGGCATTCGTGCTTTCAAGCGCAATCAGTTCTTCCTGGTTTTTTTCCAGCAAATCGGCCAAGCGGTTCAGTATTCTGCCGCGCTCCGCCGCACTGATGCCGTTCCAGACCTTGAGGGCGGCACGAGCCGCTTTCGCTGCATTATCGACGTCCTTTTCACTGCCGGCGGCGACGTGCGCGATCACTTCTTCTGTTGCTGGATTGAGGATGGTGGAGTACTGTCCGCTTTCTGGCGTTACCCATTTGCCATTGATCAGCAATTCGTATTGCGGAATTTTCTTGTTGTCATTCATTGATGCCTCCATTGAGTAACCGTCATGTTTTCTGGATTGTTTTGAAACGCCGTCTGTCGCTTTTGTAAAGTAACGCAATGGCGGAATAAGAATTATTTTTATCCATTATAGCGTGATATTTATTTTTCAGCCGGACGCCGCTTTTTTCTCCGGCAGGCAACCCGGATGTTATCCGGAGACAGATTCAAGGACGGCTATGCCCTTGATTTGTGCATACACGTGTTTGCCGGTATCCAGTTTGAGGATGCTGGCGGATTTGCTGGTGATTCTCGACAATAAACGTGTGCCTTTTGCATCGAGTTCGACCATGACTTCACCACCGGACTGGGGCGAGATGGCTACGACTGTGGTTTCGAGAATGTTCAGGATGCTGGTTTGTTCGGGTTTTATCGTCGCGAGACTGACGTCGCGTGCCTGAATGCGCAGCCGGACTTGTTCTCCGGTACGGAAGCGACCGGTCGGCAGGTAGACGAGTCCTCCAGGAAACGCCAGGGTGCTGAGACAGAAACGCGGGTCTTCGGCGATGATTTTGCCTTGTACGATTGCCGATGCCGTGTCGTAGTAGGCCAGCGGCAAGTCCAGACGGGTCAGCATGTCTTTCGTGGCGCCGGATGCGAGGATACGTCCCTTTTCAAGCAGGACAAGATGGTCTGCCAGCGTGCTGACTTCTTCAAGGGCATGGCTGACGTAAAGTACGGGGATGCCGAGTTCTTCGTTGAGACGCTGGAGATAGGGGATGATTTCCGATTTGCGTTTCATGTCGAGTGCGGCCAGCGGTTCATCCATGAGCATGATGTCCGGGCTGGTCGCCAGCGCGCGTGCGATGCTGACACGCTGTTTTTCGCCGCCTGAAAGGGTGTCGGGCATACGGTCGAGCAGATGACCGATCCCGAGGAGATCGACGGCTTTTTCCAGTGATATGCGTCGTTGTTCGGTACGGATACGTTTCATGCCGTACTGGAGATTGTCAATGACATTCAGATGCGAAAACAGACGTGCATCCTGGAAAACGAAGCCGAGCGGGCGTTTGTAGGTCGGGACGAATAGCTTGCTGGTGTCGTCCTGCCAGGAGGTTCCGCCGATGCGGATGATTCCGTTTGCCGGTTTGACAAGGCCTGCGACCGCGCGCAGCAGGGTGGATTTTCCGGCGCCGGAAGCGCCGAAAAGTGCGGTAATACCCGATCCGGGGAGCGACAAATCGAAGTTCAGCTCATAATCGGGATAGCGGACGGTTCCCTTGAGGTACAGGCTGTTCATGAGCGGCGTTTGTTCGGGTTCAGAAGATACAGGGCGAGCAGGACCAGGAAGGCGAAAACCAGCATTCCTGCGGAGAGCCAGTGTGCCTGCGCATATTCGAGTGCCTCGACATGGTCGTATATCGAGACCGAGAGTACACGGGTTTTTTCCGGAATGTTCCCGCCGATCATCAAAACGACACCGAATTCACCGACGGTATGGGCGAATCCCATGACGATGGCGGTCAGATAGCCCGGCTTTGCCATAGGCAAAATTACGCTGAAAAAAGTGTCTATCGGAGAGGCACGCAATGTCGCTGCGGCTTCCAGCGGTTGTCTTCCGATTGCTTCAAACGAATTTTGCAGGGGTTGTACCACAAAGGGCAGTGAATAAACGACCGATGCGACGAGCAGGCCAGGAAAACTGAAAGGCAGTGCCGGCAGACCGAGCCAGTGGCAGAATTTGCCGACAGGACCATTCGGTCCCATGAGGATCAGCAGGTAAAAACCCAGTACCGTCGGCGGCAGTACGAAAGGCAATGCCACGATGGCATTGACGGGACCACGCCACCATCCTCTTGTGTGGGACAAATTCCATGCCAGCGGTGTTCCGATGACAAGCAGGATGGCAGTTGTCAGCGTGGCCAATTTCAGGGTCAGCCAGATGGCGGTCAGATCGACTTCAGGCATGATCGTGGCGATCAGTAGGCATAGCCGTAAGCGTGGAGGACCTTGTGGGCTGCATCCGATTTCAGATAGCGCATCAGTTCGGTCGCGGCGGTATTGTTTTTCGCCCTTTCAAGCATGACGGCGTCCTGAAGGATAGGCTGGTAGTAACCGGCATCGACGATCCATGCAGAACCGTTTTTCAGTTTGCCGTCCTTGTATATTTGCGACAGGGCGACGAAGCCCAGTTCGGCATTGCCAGACGCGATGAACTGGTAGGTTTGTCCGATGTTTTCTCCCTGGACGATTTTGGGTTGCAGCGTTTTGTCCAGTCCCATTTTTTCAAGAGT
>CASETG010000035.1 GCA_949290765.1 Oxalobacter formigenes
GTTTTTTTATACATTCAGGAGTGAATTTATGGCTATTCGCGTGGCAATCAACGGTTACGGTCGTATCGGAAGAAACGTTCTTCGCGCACATTATGAATACGGCAAGCGTCATGATATCGAAATTGTCGCCATCAACAATCCAGGCGAAATTGATACGATCGCTCTGTTGACCAGATACGATACGGCGCATGGCAAATTCCCGGCCGAGGTGTCTGTCGAAGGCAATGAGCTGATTGTCAATGGCGACCGGATTCGTGTCACCGGCGAACGCGATCCAGAAAATCTGCCCTGGAAGGAACTGGGTGTCGATATCGTCATGGAATGTACCGGTATCTTCACGTCGAAAGCTGCCGCTTCGGCCCATCTGCGTGCCGGCGCGAAGAAGGTGATCATTTCTGCTCCGGGTGGCAAGGATGTGGATGCCACCGTTGTATACGGCGTCAACCAGCATGTGCTGAAAGCGTCTGACACGGTCATTTCGAATGCATCGTGCACGACGAACTGTCTGGCACCGGTGGCATTGGCGCTGAATGAAGGTCTGGGTATCGTCAACGGGCTGATGACGACTGTGCATTCCTATACCAACGATCAGGTGCTGACGGATGTGTATCACCGTGATCCGAGACGTGCGCGCGCTGCCGGTCTGAACATCATTCCGACCCGTACCGGCGCTGCTGCCGCTGTCGGACTGGTATTGCCGGAACTGAACGGCAAACTCGACGGTTTCGCCATCCGTGTCCCGACGATCAACGTTTCGGTTGTCGATCTGACGTTCAATGCCGCACGCAAGACGTCGGTCGAGGAAGTCAATGAAGTGGTGAAGAAGGCTTCCGAAGGCAAGCTCAAGGGTATTCTCGATTACAACGTCGAACCGCTGGTTTCTTCGGATTTCAACCATATTCCGGCTTCCAGCATTTTCGATGCCACGCAGACGCGAGTCGTTGACGGTTCTCTGGTCAAGATTCTGTCCTGGTACGATAATGAATGGGGATTCAGCTGCCGTATGCTCGATACGGCAACGGCGCTGTGGAATGCGAAGTAAGTATTCTCCGCAAGGATGAAGGCGCTCTCTGGCAGAGCGCCTTTTCTGTATGTGGGGACGCTTTTCGCATGACAAGGATGTGCGGTTTTTATTGAATATGGAGGAGTGATGATTACCAGAGAAGATGTGTTGTCCGCCTTTCAGTTCCGGCATGCCACAAAGAAGTTCGATGCCACGAAAAAGATCAGCGAGCAGGATTTTCAGGTGATTCTGGAAGCGGGGCGGCTTTCTCCCAGTTCGTTCGGTTTCGAGCCGTGGCGCTTTGTGGTGATACAGAATACCCAGTTGCGCGATGAATTGAAAACGGTGACATGGGGTGCGCAGGGACAGTTGCCGACGGCCAGTCATTATGTCGCCATTTTGTGCCTGAAGGACGGCATGCGTTACGATTCATCGCATGTGACCCGGATGATGCGCGATGTCCAGCATCTTTCTCCGGAAATGATGGAAAAGAAACGGGAGCGTTTCCGCGCTTTCCAGAAGGAAAACGGTATTCTGGATTCTTCCAGAACGCTTTTTGACTGGGCGGTCAAGCAGGCTTATATCGCGCTGGGCAACATGATGACGGCGGCTGCATTGCTCGGTATCGATTCATGCGCGATCGAGGGCGGCAATATGTCGGCCATCGAAAAGATATTGTCCGAACATGGTTTGCTCGATAGCGGCCGTTACGGTCTGGGTGTCATGGTGGCTTTCGGTTATCGAATCAATGAACCGTCGCCCAAGACAAGGCAGTCGGCTGACGATGTCGTGGTCTGGGTCCGGTAGTGTGAACGGGGCAGTGTCCGGTCTGGACACTGCCCTTTTGCGTTACAGGACGTAACGTGAGAGGTCTTCGTCGGCCGAGAGGGCGTCCAGCCGTTCGTTGACGTAGTTTTTGTCGATGGTCAGGGTGCCGTTGTAATTGACGGCGGTGAAGGATATTTCTTCCAGCAATCTTTCCATGACGGTATAGAGTCGGCGTGCGCCGATGTTTTCGGTCCGTTCGTTGACGGAGTGCGAGATTTCGGCCAGTCGCCGGATAGCGTCCGCACTGAATTCCAGTTGCATGCCTTCTGTGGCCAGAAGTGCCTTGTATTGCGAGATGAGGCTGGCTTCGGTGCTGGTCAGAATCTGCTCGAAGTCTTCGATGGAAAGCGATTCAAGCTCGACACGGATCGGGAAACGGCCTTGCAGTTCCGGTATCAGATCGGACGGCTTGGAGAGCTGGAAAGCGCCCGATGCGATGAACAGGATATGGTCGGTTTTGATCATGCCGTATTTGGTGTTGACGGTCGTTCCCTCGACAAGCGGCAGCAGGTCGCGCTGGACGCCGGCGCGTGAGACGTCCGCGCCGCCGATTTCCGAGCGGGAAGCGATTTTGTCGATTTCATCCAGAAAGACGATACCGTTTTGTTCGACGTTGGAAATGGCTTTCTGGCGCAAGTCGTCTTCGTTGATCAGCTTGGCGGCTTCTTCCTCGATCATCAGTTTGATGGCTTCACGGATCTTGACCTTGCGGTTTTTCTTGCGTCCGCCGCCGAGTCCGGAAAACATGGATTTGATTTGTTCGGTCATTTCTTCCATGCCCGGTGGGGCCATGATTTCCATGTGCGGGCCGGTGTCTGCGACTTCGATTTCGATTTCCTTGTCGTCCAGCGAGCCTTCGCGCAGTTTTTTGCGGAAGACCTGACGGGTATTGTCGCCTGATGCGGTTTGTGTGTCGCCGGATGAGAATCCGAAGTCGCGAGGGGGCGGCACCAGAATGTTGAGCACCCGGTCTTCTGCGGCATCGACGGCCTTGGAACGTACCTTGACCATTTCGGCTTCGCGGGTTTGCTTGATGCCGATATCCACCAGATCGCGGATGATGGTGTCGACATCGCGGCCGACGTAGCCGACTTCCGTGAATTTGGTCGCTTCGATCTTGATGAATGGCGCGTCGGCCAGTCTGGCCAGCCGGCGTGCGATTTCGGTTTTGCCGACGCCGGTCGGCCCGATCATCAGTATGTTTTTCGGGGTGATTTCATGCCGGAGCGGTTCGGCGACTTGCTGGCGACGCCAGCGGTTGCGTAATGCGACCGCGACGGCGCGTTTGGCCTTGGATTGTCCGACGACATGTTTGTCCAGTTCGGTGACTATCTCTTGGGGAGTCAGGTTCATGATGGGTTTCGTTCGGAAAAAATAACAAGTGAAATCCGGAATGCTCAATCCAGTGTTTCGATGATGTGGGACTGGTTGGTATAGATACAGAGGTCGCCTGCGATCGCCAGCGATTTTCTGACGATTTCTTCCGGCGAAAGTTCTGTATCGCGTTGCAGTGCCAGTGCGGCGGCCTGTGCATACGGGCCGCCGGAGCCGATTGCGCCTACGCCTTCTTCCGGTTCCAGCACGTCGCCGTTTCCGGTGATGACAAGGGTCGATTCACGGTCCGCAACGAGGAGCATGGCTTCCAGACGGCGCAGCATGCGGTCGGTTCGCCAGTCTTTCGCGAGTTCGACCGAGGAACGCAACAGGTTGCCCTGGTGTTTTTCCAGTTTGGCTTCAAAGCGTTCGATCAGGGTGAATGCGTCGGCAGTGCCGCCGGCGAATCCGGCAAGTACGCGTCCGTTGTACAGTTTGCGGACTTTTCTTGCGGTCCCTTTGATGACGATATTGCCGAGGGTGACCTGTCCGTCGCCACCCAGCGCGACACGGTTGCCGCGACGGACCGATACGATGGTTGTCCCGTGAAATTGTTCCATATGGTTTCCTATGTCAAGTCAGAACCGAGCCGGCAGATGACCGCTTCGGTGTTTTTGCCGAAGATGGGGGCTGTCTTGCCGATTACAAGTGTTGCCTGTTTGTTCAGGGTACTAGTTTACCCTGAACGGGGTCATATGGGTTTCGCTTCTCGCTGTTATAATGGCAGCCCCTTGTGAATTCGGATGTCGGTATGTCGAAGGATGCTTTTGCTGCATTGAATGCGCAGCAGTATGAAGCGGTGCATTATATGGATGGCCCTTGTCTTGTGCTGGCGGGCGCCGGTTCCGGCAAGACCCGTGTCATCACTCAGAAAATCGCTTACATGATCGGCAGCGGCCGGTATGAGGCCCGGCATATCGCGGCGCTGACTTTTACCAACAAGGCGGCGGCCGAGATGCAGGAGCGGATTTCGCATTTGCTGGCGGAACCTTCCGAGGCGTCGCAGTTGACGATTTCGACGTTTCATTCGCTTGGCGTGAAAATCTTGCGTCAGGAAGCCGGAGAACTGAATCTGAAAGACAGGTTTTCGATTCTGGACAGCGATGACTGTTTCTCGCTGGTGCAGGATCTCGCCGTGACGACTGACAAGCAGGTGATTCGCCGTATCCAGGGGGCGATTTCGCTCTGGAAAAACGCGATGGTCGATCCGGAAACCGCGCTGAAGAATGCACTGGACGACGATGAGGCGCAGGCTGCGCGGATTTACCGGAATTATGTGGCGACGCTTTCGGCTTATCAGGCGGTGGACTTCGATGATTTGATTCGCCTGCCGGTCGAGCTGTTCCGTGCCAACGACAAGGTGCGGGAAAAGTGGCAGAGACGTTTGCGTTATCTGCTGGTCGATGAGTATCAGGATACCAATACCTGCCAGTATGAGCTGGTGAAGCTTCTGGTGACGGGACTCGGCAAGAAGCCGATGTTTACGGCGGTCGGCGACGACGATCAGGCGATTTATGCCTGGCGGGGGGCGACGATCGAGAATCTGAGAACCCTGCAAAAGGACTTCAGCGATCTGAAGGTGATCCGGCTGGAGCAGAATTACCGTTCGTCCATGCGGATATTGCAGGCTGCCAATTCG
>CASETG010000036.1 GCA_949290765.1 Oxalobacter formigenes
TGATCACTTGGTCAACAGTTTTGCGATGCAGATGGATAACAATCTCAAGGTGCTGGAGCTGATTGCCATGATCGGTTACTATCGCTTGCCGCTGGATTATCTGGATCACTGGACGGAGAAAGTCGCTCAGGTTACGGCGGCTGATGTGAAGGATGCGATGAACCGGAGACTGGATGTCGGGAAGATGGCAACGGTCATCGTCGGTCAGTGACGGTGTGGGCGGGGTGTCCAGGGTGTTTTGAGATGGGTGTTCAGAGAAAAAACGGGAAGTTGTCTGTCGGACATGCCAGCCACAAAATCCGCATTGTCGGAGGACAGTGGAAGCGTACGCCGCTTGCCGTTGCGGATGTGGATGGGTTGCGTCCGACGTCGGATCGTGTGCGTGAAACATTGTTCAACTGGTTGACGCATATGCGTGGCATGCGTTTTCCGGATATGCGTTGTCTTGATTTGTTCGCCGGAACGGGAGCGCTTGGGTTTGAGGCGGCAAGCAGGGGGATGGCGCATGTGACCATGGTTGAGGAAAACAGGGTGGCGTACGGGCAGTTGCAACGTGTGAGGGACAAGCTGGAAGCGTCGCAGGTCACTGTTTTTCAGGCGGATGCTCTCGATATGGTTGGGCAATTGGTCCGGCAGGGAAAAACGTTCGATTTGATTTTTCTGGATCCGCCATTCCGGGAGGCATGGCTGCCGAAAGTCGTGCCGCTTTGTGCGCGATTGCTGGCGGAAGACGGACTGGTTTATATAGAATCGGATATGCGGTTGACGGCGGAAAAGCTGGCTTTGTGGCATGAACCTGATGTATCCGCGCTACAGCTTGTCAGGGAAGGACAGGCAGGACAGGTTTATTATCATTTGTTTGAGATGCAGGCATCGGGCGTATCTTGAGGTAATATTACGGAAGTTTCCTTTCTGAAAGAATAAAAATGGTTATTGCAGTTTATCCTGGAACATTTGACCCGTTGACACGTGGACATGAAGATCTGGTTCGTCGTTCGTCCGGTCTGTTTGACGAATTGATTGTCGGTGTTGCCGATAGCCGGACGAAAAGGCCTTTTTTTACCATGGAAGAACGAATGGCCATTGCCAAGGAAGTGCTCGGACATTATCCGAATGTCAGGGTCGAAAGTTTTACCGGTTTGCTCAAGGATTTCGTTCGTGAGCATAATGCCAGCGTCATTATCCGTGGGTTGCGTGCCGTGTCGGATTTTGAGTATGAGTTCCAGATGGCGGGGATGAACCGTTATCTGATGCCGGAGGCAGAAACGCTGTTTATGACGCCGTCGGACCAATACCAGTTCATTTCCGGTTCGATTGTCAGGGAAATCGCTTTTCTGGGGGGCGATGTATCCAAGTTCGTGTTCCCGTCCGTTGAAAAATGGCTCAGGAACAAGGTCAATGACATGAAAGGAAAAAATGTCTGACGGTCGGTAACGGCGTTTGACTGAAGGGAATTTGGTGAATCAATGGCGTTATTGATAACGAAAGATTGTATCTGTTGCGATATATGTGTGCCGGAATGTCCGAATGAGGCGATTACGCTGGGCAAGAAGATATGCGAAATAGATGTCAACCGGTGTACCGAGTGCGTCGGGCATTATGATGAACCGCAGTGCAAGCAGGTGTGTCCGATGGACTGTATCGTCAAAAATCCGGATTGCGTGGAGACGCCGGAGCAGTTGAGACAGAAGTTTCTACGCTTGAGCGAGGGCAAATGATCATAAAAAAACGGTTGCAGTTGCAACCGTTTTTTTATTGGTGCAGAACGTTTTAGACGTTGAAGAGAAAATTCAGGACATCGCCATCCTTGACGATGTAGTCTTTTCCTTCTGCACGCATTTTTCCAGCTTCGCGAGCACCGTTTTCTCCCTTGCAGGCGATATAGTCTTCAAAAGCAATGGTCTGCGCGCGAATGAAGCCGCGCTCGAAGTCGGTGTGAATGACGCCCGCGGCTTTCGGCGCGGTGTCGCCGATGTGAATCGTCCATGCGCGTACTTCCTTGACGCCGGCCGTGAAGTAGGTTTGCAGTCCAAGCAGTTTGAATGCCGCACGAATGAGCCGATTCAGTCCGGGCTCATCCATGCCCATGTCCGAAAGAAATTCGGCGCGGTCTTCTTCGGGCAGTTCGACGATTTCGGATTCGATGGCGGCACAGATTGCGACAATGGGAGCCTTTTGCGATTCGGCATATTGTGTGAGCTGGTCGAGCAGTGGATTGTCGGTGAATCCGTCGTCCGATACATTGGCGACATACATGGTCGGTTTTGCGGTAATCAGGCAAAGCGGACGGAGCAGCTCCATTTGTTCCTTGTCGAGTCCCATTGAGCGGACGGGTTCGGCCTGGTTAAGGTGAGCTGCGACTTTTTCAAGCAATTCGCACAAACGTGCCGATTCCTTGTTGCCTGCGCCGGCTTTCTTGCTTTCGCGTTGTATGACTTTTTCTACGGTATTCAAATCCGCCAGCGCCAGTTCTGTCTGAATGACGGAAATGTCGCTGAGTGGATCGACCTTGCCGGCGACGTGAACGACGTTGTCGTTACGGAAGCAGCGGACAACCTGGACTATGGCATCCGTTTCACGAATGTGTGCAAGAAACTGGTTACCAAGCCCTTCGCCTTTGGATGCGCCGGCGACCAGTCCGGCGATATCGACGAATTCGACTACGGCCGGTACGATGCGTTCCGGTTTCACGATCTCCGCCAGTTCATTCAATCGTGGATCCGGTACTTCGACGATGCCGACATTGGGTTCGATCGTACAGAAGGGGTAATTTTCAGCAGGGATGCCTGCTTTGGTCAATGCATTGAAAAGGGTGGATTTGCCGACATTGGGCAATCCGACAATGCCACATTTCAAACTCATGGAAATACTTTCAGAAATAGACTAAACAATGGAAATATGTCTGACAAACAGTCTGTCAGACACTTTATCAATTTTCCATTTGATGTCAATGAGTCGCCGCGGAGTCTGATTTGTACATTCGTAGAGGCGTTGCCGAGAGAAAGTGACTGCCTTAAAATTCTTGCTGATTTCCGGATTGGGTTGGACGTTGATGACGGCCAACCGACAAGTTATGCCTGATGACCATAGCGAGTTGGAACCACCCCTTCCCATCCCGAACAGGACCGTGAAACGATTTCGCGCCGATGATAGTGCTGTAACCAGTGTGAAAGTAGGTTATCGTCAGGCAATTATCTATAAAGCCCCTGACACCCCGTCAGGGGCTTTTATTCTTCTCATGCAGGAGCAAAGAAGAGATGCGGTGAGAAGGCCAGGTCAGGCGTAAAAATTTCAAAAAAGTGCTTGACAGGGTGATGAGAGAGGTAGATAATTTCGTTTCTCAGCGGTTGATAGACAAAACGCTCTACAGTAAGCTGGGAAGAAGTGGTACGAAGCGATCTTTAAAAAAGAGACAGATGATAAGTGT
>CASETG010000037.1 GCA_949290765.1 Oxalobacter formigenes
TGAAGCAAGGCCAGAATGAGTGACGTGAATTCGTGTCCCATCGGGAGGCCGGCAAAGCGGATGTGAACGCTGCCGTCTGGCCGGTTGACCGAAAAAGAGGGCGCTCTTTTGTCGCTGCCCGGCTTGTCGGTTACCGTAATCAGGGATGACAGTCCGGCGATGTCGTTTAACAGGACCATCATTTCACGGGATTTTGCCGTGTCGTCGGTGGCGGCGACTATTTCGACCGGATTGACCAGTTTGGTGAAATAGTTGCGCAGTTGTTCTTTTACTTGGTTGTCGAGCATGGTGCACTGTCCGGTTGGGTAAAGGTCGCGGGAATCCGTATGGATGAAGAGGAGGAAGTTCCCCTGAATGCGGTTTTCAGGGGAGCTTCCTCAAACAGCAATCAGATCTTGCCGACCAGATCCAGAGAGGGAGCCAGCGTTTCGCTGCCCGGTTTCCAGGATGCAGGGCATACCTGGCCCTTGTGGGTGGCGACGTACTGCGCTGCCTGAATCTTGCGGATCAGTTCGGTAGCGGAACGGCCGATACCCAGATCGTGGATTTCGTACAGTTTGATTTGACCTTCCGGATTGATGACGAAGGTGCCGCGCAGTGCCACGCCGTCTTCTTCGATCAGTACGTTAAAGTCACGGCTGATCTTGCCGCTCGGGTCGCCGACCATCGGGAACTGGATTTTCTTGATGGTGTCGGATGCGTCATGCCATCCCTTGTGTACGAAATGCGTGTCGGTCGAAACGGAATAGATTTCGACGCCCATTTTCTTGAATTCTTCGTAATGGTCGGCCAGATCGCCCAGTTCGGTCGGGCATACGAAAGAAAAGTCTGCCGGATAGAAGAAAACGACGCTCCATTTGCCTTTCAGGTCATTGTCGGTGACGGTGATGAACTGGCCATTGTGGTAAGCCTGTGCCTTGAAGGGTTTGATTTGGGTATTGATCAGTGACATGTATTTCTCCTTGTTTTGCAAGTCATGTATGGCACGTTTTTTCATGAAAAGAAACGGCCGGCGATATAAAAAACGATGTGTGGACCATATTGCGCAGTGCGTTTATGGCGTTGAGTGACATTAAAACACGACTTTGAAAATCGTGCAGGACACGCATCATGTTTTGAGCGGCATTTTGATGTCATTTTGACAATAAAATGAGCGGGTTTTCGACAGTATGTGTATGGCGATGTTTGACAAGATGTCAGGAAAAGATGTTGAAAAACATATTGTTATGTTTTTGTGTGGATGCAGCTTCAGGGGGGCGCATGAAAAATCGGATGCAGTTTTTCAATTGAGAATGACACGCAATAATTTTTTTATGCAGGGTGCGAAACACAAAAAAGTACCCCGCAGCATGCCGAAAGTGTTGGAGAAAACGATGGCGGAAAAACGACTGCACGCCATGCACCGAAATGCATGACGTGCAGTGTGCGCGCTGATCGGCAGCGGGTTATTCTTCCAGTTTTTTGCGCAGCATTTCCAGCTGGGCATAATGATTTTTTGTTGCCCTGGGGTAAGAGAGTTTCATGTCTTGCAGGGTCTTCAGGATAATGGAGGAAATGATCAGTCGGGCGTTGTTTTTGTCGTCTGCCGGTACGAAGTACCATGGGCAATCGTCTGTAGTCGTGGCAAGAATGCATTTTTCGAAGGCGTCCATGTATTGATCCCAGTATTGACGTTCCTCGAAATCGGCCAGGCTGAGTTTCCAGTTTTTGTCGGGGATGTCGATTCTTTCCAGCAGACGTTTGCGCTGTTCTTCTTTCGAGACATGCAGGAAGAATTTGATGATGCGTGTGCCGTTACGATGCAGGTGCGCTTCGAAATCCCGTATGGACTGGTAGCGTTCTTCCCACAAATCCGTGCCGGCTTTCATTTCAGGCAGGTTTTGTTTGTCCAGTATTTCGGGGTGGACTTTGACGACCAGAACATCTTCATAATAGGAGCGGTTGAAGATACCGATTTCTCCGCGTTCGGGCAGCACACAGGCGGCACGCCACAGAAAATCGTGTTTCAGTTCTTTTTCGGTGGGTTGCTTGAAACTGTGGACGTGACATCCCTGCGGATTGACGCCGGACATGACATGTCTGATGGCACCGTCCTTGCCTGCTGCATCCATAGCCTGAAAAATGATCAGCAGGGCATATTTACCGGATGCATTCAGGACGTTTTGCAGTTCGCTGAGTTCTTTTGTACCGTTTTCCAATAATTGCCGGTAGTCTTTTTTGCTTTGGTAAAACGGTTTGATGACGGTGGGACAATCTTTAAGGCGCATGGTGGTTGTCGCCAGGACGCGAAAGATTTCAGGATCGATCATGGTAATACCTCACAAGTCAATTTCGCCGTGGAATACGATGGTCGCGGGACCGGTCATCATGACATCGTTTCCTTCGCCGTTCCATGCGATTTTCAGGGTGCCGCCACGAGCCTTGACGGTAACCGGTGAATCGAGAAGATCGCGGCGGATGCCGGACACGACGGCAGCACATGCGCCGGTACCACATGCCAGTGTTTCTCCTGCGCCCCGTTCGAATACACGAAGCCGGATGGTGTGGCGGTTTTCGATTTCCATAAAGCCGGCATTGACGCGGTTCGGAAAACGTTCGTGATTTTCTATTGACGGGCCTTCTTCTGCAACCGGTGCTGTGTCGACATTTTTTACGACCTGAACGGCATGCGGGTTGCCCATGGAGACGACGGATACCTCGATTTCATGCGTGTTTTTCCCCGTTTTGATTGAAAGCGGCCAAAGTGTATCGTCGCCCACGTTTCTGCCATCGAGCCCTCGTGCATCGAACGGAATTTTGGCGAGCGCAAATTCGGGTTTCCCCATATTGACGGTGACGTCGCCATCGTCTTCCACTTTCAGTTCGATAATGCCGGCTTTGGTTTCGACGCGGATCGGATTGCGGTCTGTCAATTTGAAGTCGGTGACGAATCGTGCAAAAGCACGGGCGCCGTTGCCGCATTGTTCGACTTCACCGCCGTCCGCGTTGAAAATGCGATAGCGGAAATCGATATCCGGTTTTTCCGATTTTTCGACGAGCAGAATCTGGTCGGCACCGATACCGAAACGTCTGTCGGCGATAAATCGGAATTGTTCGGGGGAAAGCTCGATGGCCTGCCGGTATCCGTTCAGTACAATGAAGTCGTTGCCTGCGCCATGCATTTTCGTGAATTTCAGTTTCATCAATGGTTTCCGGCAGTTGGTAAGGTGGTCAAATAGGTGAAAAGAGGAAGCATACCAGTCAATATCCCGGTTGTCGCATGTTTTCTGTGGAAGGACGACCGGATTTGTCAGTCGTCAGGATACACGCTGGGGTAGCCTTCCGGTCTGGTCTTGAATCGCCGGTGTGTCCACAGATATTCGGATGGCGTTTCCAGAATGCGCTGCTCGATGAATTCATTCATGTACCTTGCGGCGGTTTTCGCGTCGAGTTCGGTGAAATGTTCCCAGGGAGGGTAAAACGTGACTTTCCAGCCCTTGTAATCGGGCAGGAATGTGGCGATGACCGGAATGACTTTTGCATGGGTCGCGGCGGCCAGTCGCGATGGTGCGATAAGTGTCGCGGCCAGTTGTCCGAAGAACGGGACGAATTCAGCGTCTCGCGAGCCGAAGTCCATATCAGGCAGCATGAGAAACGGTATGTTTTTGTGGAGTGCCCGGATGATGGGTTTGATACCCTGACTTCTCGAGAAGAGAAGAACGGTTTCGTGAAAGCGCATTCTGCCTTTTCTCAGCATTTCATCGAAAATGCGGTTTTTCTGCTGGGTATAGATGGAGCATCCGGGAGAACCCATGGTGATGATGGCGCCTGGCATTTCCAGGCAGACGAAGTGGGGACACAGGAAGATGACAGGGCCTGCCTGTATTTCATCGAAAGGTACGGCCGGTTCTACCTGAATGAGTTTTTTTATCCGTTCTATGGATGCCCACCAGAGTATGCCGCGTTCCAGTATGCTGCGTCCGTATCCCTGAAAGTGTTGCAGGGCAATCCTGCGGCGTTCCTGTTCAGACATGTCGGGAAAACACAGGCGCAGGTTGGTCAGCGCGATATGACGCCGTCTTTTCATCAGGTAATAGGATGCCGTACCCAGTCCCTTGCCGAGGCGACCGAGAATGGGCAATGGCAACCAGTGAAGCAGCCAGAGAATGAACAGGAAAAATCTCATAGTTTTTCTTTCGCATGCGATGTGCAGGAAACGGACCCTTTACGGTAAGGCGAGTATGCGTCTTTCGTGATGGTCCGGTTTCGGCTGGCGCATGCACAAACGGTAATATGCCAAAACGATGCCGCCGGATATTTTTTCACCGGGTTGTGTGGCGACATCGCGGTTGTCGGATCAATCCGGCATTCTAGTGTCATTTGTACCGAAAAGACAAATGCGGAATCATTTCCGAGTGTTTTACTCGGAAATGATTCTTGATAAGCTGTCATTTAGGCGTAGAATAATGCAGCCGCTGAGTTAACGGACAACTTGCGAAGCGGTTTATAAATTTCGCTAAAGCGTCGCAGGCTTCTGGATTGGCTGCGAACGCAATTGGCCTTTTTGGGAGTCTATTTTTTTATGGCAAAAGATTATCTTTTTACATCGGAATCGGTTTCTGAAGGGCATCCGGACAAGGTTGCAGACCAGATTTCCGATGCGATTCTGGATGCGATTCTGACGGAAGACCCGACGGCTCGCGTGGCTGCGGAAACGCTGTGCAATACGGGGCTCGTCGTTCTGGCAGGTGAAATCACGACAACCGCCAATGTCGATTACATCTCCGTGGCGAGAGATACGATTCGCAGAATCGGTTACGACAACAACGATTACGGTATCGATTATCGGGGTTGCGCCGTTCTGGTCGGTTATGACAAACAGTCGCCGGATATCGCACAAGGTGTCGATGAAGGCAAGGGGCTTGATCTGGATCAGGGTGCAGGCGATCAGGGACTCATGTTCGGTTATGCATGCGATGAAACGCCGGAACTGATGCCAGCCGCGATTTATTATGCGCACAGACTGGTGGAACGCCAGTCGCAGCTTCGCAAGGATGGCCGTCTGGCATGGTTGCGTCCGGATGCCAAGTCGCAGGTGACGTTGCGTTATGTTGACGGCAAGCCTGTCGGTGCAGAAACGATCGTGTTGTCCACACAGCATGCACCTGAGATCGAACACAAACAGATCGAGGAAGCGGTTATCGAGGAAATCATCAAGCCGGTCATGCCGGCTGAATGGCTGAAAGATACCCGTTATCTGGTCAACCCGACAGGGCGTTTCGTAATCGGTGGTCCTCAGGGTGATTGCGGCTTGACCGGACGCAAGATCATCGTCGATACCTATGGTGGTGCTTGTCCGCATGGTGGTGGCGCGTTTTCCGGCAAGGATCCAAGCAAGGTCGATCGCTCGGCAGCCTATGCTGCGCGTTATGTCGCCAAGAATATCGTGGCGGCCGGTCTTGCCAGCCAGTGCCAGATTCAGGTCAGCTATGCTATCGGTGTCGCAAAACCGATCAATATCACGATCAATACGGCCGGTACCGGTGTGATTGCGGATGAAAAAATCGCCGCTTTGGTCAATGATCATTTCGATTTGCGTCCCAAGGGTATCGTCCAGATGCTGGATTTGTTGCATCCCCGGTATAGCAAGACGGCTGCCTACGGTCATTTCGGTCGTGACGAGCCGGAATTTACCTGGGAAAGAACGGACAAGGCTGCTGCATTGCGTCAGGCGGCAGGTCTGTAAAGAAGGGGCTGTTTCCAGCAAAAAGACCAGCATTTGCCGGTCTTTTTTATTTTCGGTCGTCGTGGTTTATGCAGTCAGTGAGTGGAGCAGTTCGAGAATATGGCCTGGATGTTCGGCCATGTAGTCGGCATTCCAGGATGCCGGGTTGCTGCAATACCCCCATTGGGCGACGATGGTGCCGGTTCCTGCCGCTTTGCCGGCCTGTATGTCGCGTCGGTCGTCTCCTACGAACCAGCTTTCCTCCGGTCGGATATGAAGCTGTCTGGCGGCTTCAAGCAGGGGGTCTGGATGGGGTTTCGGACGTGCTGCCGTGTCGCCGGAAATGACGCAGTCGGCATCGCCGAGTCCGATTTTTCCGATGAGCGGAAGGGTCAGTTTGCTGACCTTGTTGGTGACGATACCCCAGCCGATATTCAGGCGTCGCAGCGCAGCGAGCAATTCCGGAATGCCGTCGAAGAGTCTCGTGCGATCGGCGATGTTGGCGGAATAATGGTGGAGAAAGCGTTCTCTGATGTCGCCGTACAGTTCGTTTTGCGGTGTCAGGTGAAAGGCTGCATTGACCAGCCCGGGCGCACCTGCCGATGCAACCGGACGAAGTTGTTCGTATGGAACGGGGGGCAGACCGTGTTCCGTTCTGACGGCATTGATGGCGGCTGCCAGGTCGGGAGCGGAATCGGCGAGTGTGCCATCCAGGTCGAACAGGATGTATTTTGGTTTTTTGAGTGAAACGGGATGGTTCATGATGATCGGGATGATGGTTCAAAACGGTTTGATGCAAGCCAGCATGTAATTGACACGGGTATTATCGGACAGACGGAAATGTTTCGCACTCAAATCGCAGGTGACGCCTGTGATGGCGCTGACGGTCATGCCTGCCGAGCGGATATGACGTGCCAGTTCTGATGGTGTTATGAATTTTTCGAACCGGTGGGTTCCTTTCGGCAGCAGTCGCATGATGTATTCTGCGCCGACAATCGCATGACACCATGAGGTCAGGTTTCTGTTCAATGTGGCGAAGAATGCAAGTCCTCCCGGTTTGAGCAATTGTGCACAGGCATGAACGATCGCTCCGGGGTCAGGAACGTGTTCGAGCAGTTCCATGCAGGTGACGATATCGTAGTGTGACGGTTCGGCCTGTGCCAGTTCTTCGGCGGAAACGGTCAGGTAGCGGATGTCCAGATTTGATGTGCGTGCGTGTTGTCTGGCGGTTTCAAGCGCTTGTGTCGCCAGGTCGATGCCGGTGACTTGTGCGTTTTCTTTGGCCAGCGCCTCGCTCAGGATGCCGCCGCCGCAACCGATATCCAGAACGTTTTTCCCGCGCAGTGGAGTCTGGCCGGTTATCCATTGGAGGCGGACGGGGTTGAGGTCATGCAGGGGTCTGAAAGGGCCGTCCGGCTCCCACCAGCTGTCGGCGATTGCGTTGAATTTCCGGAGTTCGGATTGATCCTGATTCATGGGAAAGACGGTGTTGTGAACATATCCGGATTATAACGGCGGATAACAAAAAACCCCGCATTTGCGGGGTTTTTGTGACCATGCCTGAGAAATCAGGACTTGACGCCGCGGTTTGCAACAACTTCGACTTCAACACGACGGTTCTTGGCGCGGCCTTCTTTCGTCTTGTTGGAAGCGATCGGCTGTTTCTTGCCTTTGCCTTCGGTAAAGATTTTTTCTGCAGGAACGCCCTTGGATACCAGGTATGCCTTGACAGCGTTGGCGCGACGTTCGGACAGTTTCTGGTTGTAGGCATCGGTACCGATCCAGTCGGTGTGACCGACGGCAACGATAACTTCGGTATCCTGACCGGTCAGTGCTTTAACCAGTTCGTCCAGTTTTGCCTTACCTTCCGGTTTGACGACAGCCTTGTCGAAATCGAAGAAGGTGTCTGCTGCGTAAGTTACTTTTTCAGCAGTTGGAACAGGTGCCACTGCAACAGGTGCGGACGATGCAGGCTGGGTCAGGGGGCCGTCGCAGCCAGGAACTGCGTCGGCAGGGGTCCAGTAACCGGTATGCCAGCACAGGCCGGTGCCACTGCGGACGATTACGTCGCGCTGGGTCTGAAGGTAACCGCTATATGGTTTCTTTGCCATATATTCGGTCATTGTTTGTGCCGAAGCAGAGGCTGCAACAACTGCGGATGCAGCGAAAATAACTTTAAGCAATTTATTCATATTTATCCTCTTAGTTGAGATATCCGCAGCGGGCTGCGCATGCATTTTTCTAACTTCGAAATACCAGTAACATGACAATCACATTATAGATACGATTCGCTTCTAATAATGCGTTACATCTATTCTGACATATTGACGATAGCTAGATAAGCTACGAAGTTCAAACAATTTTCTATTTTGTTTGTTATATCAACTTTTGGTATCAATTTGTAGCTTTTTTGCAACCGGATATGTCAGCCTTGCGTCATGATTGCATCAGTCGGTCACTGCATCCTGTTTTATATATCGGCCGGTCGAAAAAATCAAGTCGGCATGCTTGGCCGGGAAGCGTGTGGTTGCGGGAGTTCGAAGGAAAGATTTGCAGGCTGATTTGATGCGGATGGGGCGGGTTTGGGCCACTGGCGTGGTAAAATCCTATTTTTATTGCCGGAACATTCGATATCCGGCTCCTTTTTAGTCTGTCGGAATTTTCTCTCATGGATCAGTTTGCCAAAGAAACCATTTCCATTTCGCTGGAAGACGAAATGCGTAAAAGCTATCTCGATTATGCGATGAGTGTAATCGTCGGCAGGGCGCTTCCGGATGTTCGGGATGGTCTGAAGCCGGTGCATCGCCGGGTGTTGTTCGGCATGCATGAAATGAACAATACCTGGAACCGTCCTTATGTGAAGTGCGCGCGTGTCGTCGGCGAGGTCATGGGTAAATATCATCCGCATGGTGATCAGTCGATTTACGATACGCTGGTGCGAATGGCGCAGGATTTTTCCTTGCGTTATACGCTGGTGGACGGGCAGGGCAATTTCGGTTCGGTCGATGGCGACAATGCAGCGGCGATGCGTTATACAGAGTGTCGTCTTGACAGGATAGCCGATGAAATGCTGGCTGATATCGACAAGGAGACGATCGATTTCGTTCCGAACTATGACGGAAAGGAAAAAGAGCCGTCGGTATTGCCCGCGCGTATTCCGAATCTCCTGATAAACGGTTCTTCGGGAATCGCAGTCGGGATGGCGACAAACATTCCGCCGCACAATCTCGGAGAGGTGATCAGGGGCGCATTGCATTTGCTGCACAATCCGGATTGCACTATCGATGAGCTGATCGATATCATCCCGGCACCGGATTTTCCGACTGGTGGACTGGTGTATGGCGTGGCGGGTGTCCGCGAGGGTTATCGTACGGGGCGCGGTCGTGTCGTTATGCGTGCCAGAACGCATTTCGAGGATCGTGGGCGTGATGGTCGTCAGGCGATCATCATCGATGAGTTGCCGTATCAGGTCAATAAAAAGACTTTGCTGGAACGGATCGCCGACGGTGTGCGCGAAAAGAAACTGGAAGGTATTTCCGATATACGCGATGAGTCGGACAAGTCCGGTATGCGGGTTGTGATAGAGCTCAAGCGCAATGAAGTGGCGGAAGTGGTGCTGAACAATTTGTTCAAGCAGACGCAGTTGCAGGATACGTTCGGCATGAATATGGTCGCGCTGGTTGACGGTCAGCCGAAATTGCTCAATCTGAAGCAGATGCTGGAGTGCTTCCTTTCGCATCGTCGTGAAGTGGTGACGCGCCGTACCATTTTTGAATTGCGCAAGGCGCGTGAACGCGGGCATTTGCTGGAAGGTCTTGCGGTGGCGCTGGCCAATATCGACGATTTCATCGCGATTATCCGCGCTGCGCCGACACCGCCGGTGGCTCGTCAGGAATTGATGGCTCGCGCATGGGATTCTTCGCTGGTTCGTTCGATGCTGGAACGCACGGGTGCCGCGCATGCCAACAGTTTGAGCGACTTCAGACCCGAAGGCCTTCCGAAGATGTACGGGATTCAGGCGGATGGTCTGTACAAGTTGTCCGAGGAACAGGCGACGGAAATTCTCCAGATGCGTCTGCAACGGCTTACCGGTCTGGAGCAGGACAAGATACTGAATGAATATGGCGATGTGATGGCGCAGATTGCCGAATTGCTGGATATTCTGGCAAAGCCGGAACGTCTGCTGGCCATTATTGACGGTGAATTGCGGGGTGTGATCGACGAATACGGCGAAAAGCTCAAGGACAGTCGTCGTTCCGAAATCGAGCTCAATGCCAGCGATCTGGAAACGGAAGATTTGATCACGCCGCAGGATATGGTGGTGACGCTTTCGCATGGCGGGTATATCAAGGCGCAACCTCTCTCTGAATATCGTGCCCAGAAACGTGGCGGCAGAGGGCGGCAGGCGACGGCGACGAAGGAAGATGACTGGGTCGATCAGCTGTTTATCGCCAATACGCATGACTATATTCTGTGTTTCTCTGACCGCGGGCGGATGTACTGGCTGAAAGTGTGGGAGGTGCCGCAAGGGTCCCGCAATTCCCGAGGCAAGCCGATCGTGAACATGTTCCCGTTACAGACGGATGAAAAAATCACGGTCATTTTGCCGCTTTCGGGAGAGAACCGGAATTTCCCGGAAAACCATTTCATTTTCATGGCAACCAGTCAGGGTACTGTCAAGAAGACGCCGCTGACGGATTTCAGCAATCCGCGCAAGGCAGGCATCATTGCGGTCGGTCTGGACGAAGGCGATTATCTGATCGGCGCTGCGCTTACCGATGGCAATCATGATGTGATGTTGTTCTCGGATGCAGGCAAGGCGGTCAGGTTCGATGAAAACGATGTTCGTCCGATGGGCCGGACAGCGCGCGGTGTGAAGGGGATGACTCTGGACGATGAACAGAAGGTGATCGCCTTGCTTGTGGCCGGTGACGAAAGCCAGTCGGTGCTGACGGCGACAGAGAACGGTTTCGGCAAGCGGACGCCGATCGCCGAATATACACGTCATGGCCGAGGCACCAAGGGCATGATCGCCATTCAGACAAGTGAGCGCAACGGCAAGGTGGTGGCTGCGACGCTGGTCAACGAAAACGATGAAATCATGCTGATTACGACAGGTGGCGTTCTGATCCGTACGAGGGTTTCCGAAATCCGTGAAATGGGGCGTGCGACACAGGGAGTTACCCTGATTGCGGTCGAGGAAGGTACGACGCTGAGCGGATTGCAACGTATTATGGAATCCGATATCGACGATGCTTCGGAGAATGCCTGACAAGAGATTTGACTATGCGTCCGTATAATTTTTCGGCGGGGCCGGCGATGATGCCGGAAGAGGTGCTTGTTCAGGCTGCCGCCGAGATGTCGGACTGGCATGGATGCGGCATGTCGGCCATGGAGCTGAGTCACCGTGGCGTGCGGTTCGGTTCGATTGTCCGGCAGGCGCGTGATGATTTGCGGGAATTGCTGGATGTGCCGGCGACGCACCGCATTTTTTTCATGCAGGGTGGCGCAACCGCCATGAATGCGGTTATTCCGATGAATCTGGTCGGCAGGCCGGGTGCGGACGGTGTCATCGATTTCGTGCATACGGGGATATGGTCAGGCAAGTCCATGCGTGAGGCGCGAAAGTACGGAACGGTTCATGTCGCCGCTTCTTCTGAAGAGGCCGGTTTTCACGACGTGCCGCATCGCGATGCGTGGCAGCTGACGGAACGCGCAGCCTATGTGCATGTCTGTTCGAATGAAACAATCAACGGGAATCAGTTCGGTTTTGTCCCCGATACGGGGGATGTGCCGCTTGTGGCGGATATGTCGTCCGATATTTTGTCGCGTCCGGTAGATTTTTCCCGATATGCACTGGTTTTCGCCAGTGCGCAAAAAAATCTGGGGCCTGCCGGGGTCACGGTGCTGATTGTGCGTGATGATTTGATTGGGCATGCCTTGCCGTGTTGTCCATCCATTTTCGACTGGCAAAACGTTGCCGACAGTGATTCCATGTTCAATACCCCGCCGACTTATGCGATTTATTTGTGCGGTCTTGTATTCAAATGGCTGAAGAAAAAAGGGGGGGTGGCGCGCATGGAGCAGGACAGTATCGAGAAATCATCCTTGTTGTATGACTTTATCGACCGTAGCGCGTTTTATCGCAACGACGTCAAGGCGGATTGCCGCTCCAGAATGAATGTGCCGTTCTTTCTGGCGAATGAGGCATTGAACGATGTATTTCTGGCGGAGGCGGAAAAGCGGGGTTTGCTCCAGCTGAAAGGGCATCGCCTGACGGGCGGGATGCGCGCGTCTCTGTACAATGCGATGCCAGTTGAGGGGGTCAGGGCACTTGTTGCGTTTATGCGTGCTTTCGAGGGCCGGTATGGCCGGTTATCTGTGGTATAAACTGGGGAGTTGGCCGGTTTATGCCGTACAATAATCCTTCGTATTTTCATGCTGGCCGATGGCCGTTCTGACGACACAGTATCTATATTCATGGAAAAATTATTGAAACCTTTGCGAGACCAGATCGATGAGCTTGATGGTCAGATCGTGGCGTTGTTGAATCGCAGGGCGCAGGTAGCCCAGGAAGTCGGGCGCGTCAAAAACAAGTCGGATGCACCGATTTTCAGACCGGACAGGGAAGCGCAGGTATTGAGAGGAATCGCTGAGCGCAATCCCGGCCCGTTGGGCGATGCGGCGTTGCAGACGATTTACAGGGAAATCATGTCGGCGTGCCGTGCGCTGGAAAAAAAGATGATCATTGCTTATCTCGGTCCTGCCGGTACGTTTTCCGAACAGGCTGCGTATCGCAGTTTCGGTATGTCGGTCGAGGCGATGCCTTGTCCGTCCATAGATGCAGTGTTTCGTGCGGTCGAGGCAGGGACGGCCGATTTCGGGGTGGTTCCTGTCGAAAATTCGACGGAAGGTGCAATCAACCGCACGCTGGATTTGCTGATGCAGACGCCTTTGACGATCAGTAGTGAGGTATCCATTCCCATACAGCACAATCTGATGACGCAAAACGGAAAGATGGATGGTGTGCATACCATTTGCGCGCATTCGCAGGCACTGGCGCAGTGTCAGGGGTGGCTCAACCAGCATTTTCCCAATATTCCGAGGCAGGCGGTTTCTTCCAATGCCGAGGCAGCGCGCATGGCCAGCGAGGATGGCAAGGTCGCGGCCATTGCCGGTGAAATTGCATCGAAGCGTTACGGGCTTCAGGTCGTCAATGCCAATATTCAGGATGAACCGCAAAACAGGACGCGGTTTGCTGTAATCGGCAGAAAGGAAACGGAGCCGACCGGCAAGGACCAGACTTCGCTGTTGTTGTCGGTGCAGAACAAGGCAGGCGCCGTGTACAGTATGCTGGAACCGCTGGAAAAATATGGCGTCTCCATGACGAGGCTGGAATCGAGACCGGCCAGAACCGGTAATTGGGAATATTATTTCTTCGTGGATATCGAGGGTCACGTCAGGGAAGACAAAATCAAACAGGCTTTGTCGGAATTGAAGGACAGGGTCGTCTATTTCAAGGTACTTGGTTCATATCCCATTTAGTTCGTTATTACTGGAATTATCATGTCTAATCAGTTCGCTCCGGAATATATACGCGCCATTGCGCCCTATCAGGCAGGCAAGCCGATTTCAGAGGTTGCCCGCGAGTTCGGTCTGGATCCCGAAAAAATCGTCAAACTGGCGTCCAATGAAAATCCGTTGGGTATGCCGGAATCAGCCAAGGTCGCCGTGCGGAAAGTGCTTGATGAAACGGGGCGTTATCCTGATGCCAACGGTTTTGAGTTGAAAAAGGCGATTTCCGGTCGATACGATGTGCCGCAGGACTGGATTACGCTGGGTAACGGTAGCAACGATATCATCGATCTGGCCGGCAGAACGTTTGTGCAGCCGGGACAATCCATTGTTTTCTCGGAATATTCGTTTCTGGTATATGCGCTTGTCGCCAAGGCGACAGGAGCGGAAGGAATTCAGGTGCCTTCGGTCGATTTCGGGCATGATCTGCCGGCGATGCTTGCTGCCATCAGACCGGATACCAGGCTGGTTTTCATCGCCAATCCGAACAATCCTACCGGTACATTCCTTCAGCCGGAAGCTATCGAAGCTTTTCTTGACAAGGTTCCGTCCGATATCGTGGTCGTCATTGATGAGGCATATAACGAATATCTGGATGCATCGATTCAGTACGATTCCACGGAATGGGTACGGAAATACCCCAATTTGCTGGTTTCGCGTACGTTTTCAAAAGCCTATGGTCTGGCCGGTTTGCGTGTCGGGTTCGGGCTGGCCCAGCCGGAAGTGACTGATCTTCTGAACCGTGTCCGGCAGCCGTTCAACGTGAATGCGCTGGCGCAGGCCGCTGCAGTCGCCGCCTTGCAGGACAGTGCGTTTCTGGAAAAGAGTGCGAAAATCAATGCGGACGGTTATCGTTATTTGACGGAATCTTTTGATGCCATGGGACTGCAATATGTTCCTTCACACGGGAATTTCGTTCTGGTCAAGGTCGGACAGGACAAGGGGGCTGGTACGCGTGTCAATCTCGAATTGCTCAAACGCGGCATCATCGTGCGTCCTGTCAATGCCTATGGCTTGCAGGAATGGTTGCGTATCTCTATTGGCCTGCCGGAAGAAAACCGCGCGTTTGTCGATGCACTGAAAGCGATTTTGGCAAATTCGTGATGACTTTCGGAAAAATCGTTATTTGCGGTGTCGGTCTGATCGGCGGTTCGCTGGCACTGGCGTTGCGGCGTTCCGGTTACCGTGGGAATATTGTCGGGCTGGAACGGAATCGTGAAATTCTGTCCAGGGCGCATGCGCTGGGTATTGTGGATGATGCCGGTTCCTCGCCTGAGGAAACTTTCCGGAATGCCGATTTGCTGGTGCTGGCCGTGCCAGTGGCTCAGACGGCCAATGTATTGCGTTCGGTATGGCCTTATTTGCCGGATGACCTGATCGTTACCGATACGGGCAGTACCAAGACGAATGTCGTGGCGATGGCACGTGAGGTATTGGGTGCGAAAGTCGGTCGTTTTGTGCCGGCACATCCGATTGCCGGTCGTGAAATGAATGGCCCGGAAGCGGCGACGGACGATTTGTTTCAGGGGAAGAAGACGGTCATTACGCGCCTTGCCGAGAATCGTCGGGAAGATATCGAAAGAATCGCGGGTTTGTGGGAACGGTGTGGCGCGGTGATCCATTACCTGACTCCGGAAGATCATGACAATGTATTCGCGACTGTCAGCCATATGCCGCATTTGCTGGCGTATGGTCTGGTGGATTATGTCGCACGGCATCCAAAGTCCGAGTTGTTTTTCCGGTATGCAGCTAGCGGATTCAGGGATTTCACGCGTATTGCAGGATCGTCGCCAGAGATGTGGCGGGATATTACTTTGGCCAACAGGGAACATCTGCTGACGGAGATGGACGCCTATATGGATGAGTTGAGACAAATCCGTGACTGGGTGGAAAAGGCCGATGGCAGGGAGCTGGAAAAAGTTTATGCCCGTGCGCAGCAGGCCAGAATGAACTGGCTCAATACCATAGAAAGTTCCGAACGGAAAAAACAGGAATAATCCGATGTCTCGTTATCCCAAATATATCGATTTGTCGCCGGTGTCCAATGTCTCCGGAGTCATACGCCTTCCTGGTTCGAAAAGCATATCGAACCGTACGTTGCTTTTGTCTGCATTGGCAGATGGGGAAACGGTTGTCCGGGATTTGTTGTCTTCGGATGATACATCGGTGATGCTGGATGCATTGCAGTCATTGGGTGTGCAGTGGGAACGGACGGGAAATGCGAATGAATATATCGTCAGGGGTTCGCGAGGTGATTTGCCGGTCAAAAAGGCGGACTTGTTTCTCGGTAATGCTGGAACGGCGATTCGTCCGTTAACTGCCGCGTTGGCGGTGCTGGGGGGTGATTTTCTTTTGCGTGGCATTCCCCGGATGCATGAACGTCCGATCGGGGATTTGGTGGATGCGCTCAATGCTTCAGGCGCACAGATCGAGTATGTGGAAAATCCGGGTTATCCTCCGATCAGGATTCATGAAGGAAGGTTCAATTCTCATGAGCTGAGGGTGCGTGGCAATGTGTCCAGCCAGTTTCTGACGGCCTTGCTTATGGCGGCGCCACTGATGGCGAGAACGGACGATGTCACGATTCATGTGATTGGGGAGTTGATTTCCAAACCGTATATCGAGATTACGCTGAATTTGATGCGTACATTCGGCGTCACGGTAGAGCGTGATGGCTGGCGCGCGTTTATCCTGAGAAAAGGGCAAACATACAGAAGTCCCGGCGTCCTGCATGTGGAGGGCGACGCTTCGTCAGCGTCCTATTTTCTGGCAGCCGCCGCGATAGCGGGCGGGCCGGTCAGGGTGGAAGGTATCGGGCGCAACAGTATTCAGGGAGATGTCCGTTTTGTCGATGTGCTTGCAAAAATGGGGGCATATGTCGAATATGGCGACAATTTCATCGAAGTGAGATCCGGCGATGCGCTGAAAGGGATTGATGAAGATTTCAACCTGATACCGGATGCCGCCATGACAGTGGCGATGCTTTCGGTTTATGCCGACGGGCCCAGTGTCTTGCGCAATATCGGCAGCTGGCGTGTCAAGGAAACGGACAGAATTGCAGCGATGGCTACGGAACTGGCGAAACTTGGTGTCGGTGTTGAGGCAGGAGAGGATTGGCTGAAAATCATTCCTGCCGCAACGATTGCAGATGCCGAAATCGATACGTACGACGACCATCGCATGGCGATGTGTTTCTCGCTGGCCAGCCTTTCCGGTCATGGCAAGCGAGGCGCAAGAATCAGAATCAACGATCCGAAGTGTGTTGCAAAAACATTTCCTGAATATTTTCAGGCGTTTGCGTCGATTACAGCCGCTGTCTGAAAGTCCGGATGCGAAAGAACTTCCTTTCGGCGACGGGTGAATGTGTGTTTTTTGCAAAAAATGAAAAATGGCGTTTTGATTATTGACGAGCGAGGTGAACAGGAAGATAATCCTGTTTCTCCGCATCACGGACAAGGAAAATAGAAGAAAGTCAGATGATGTTGTCAGGGGTTTTTGAGAAATTTCAAAAAAGTGCTTGACAGGGTGATGAGAGAGGTAGATAATTTCGTTTCTCAGCGGTTGATAGACAAAACGCTCTACAGTAAGCTGGGAAGAAGTGGTACGAAGCGATCTTTAAAAAAGAGACAGATGATAAGTGT
>CASETG010000038.1 GCA_949290765.1 Oxalobacter formigenes
CGCCAGCGTGACCGCCGCCGTCCACAACGGATAATCCGGCGTCGGTACCAGCACTTCGTCACCATTGTCCAGAAGTGCCTGCATACTCATGACGATCAGTTCGGACGCACCGTTGCCGATATAGATATCGTCGATCGTCACGCCTTCGATATTTTTCTGCTGTGTGTACTGCATGATCGCCTTCCGGGACGCGAACATGCCTTTGGAATCGGAATACGGTGCGGCATTGAGCATATTCTTGATCATGTCGCGCACGATTTCGTCAGGCGGTTCGAAACCGAATGCACCGACATTGCCGATGTTCAGTTTGATGATTTTCTGGCCTTCCGCTTCCATTTGACGCGCTCTTTCCAGAACGGGTCCGCGTATGTCATAACAAACATTTGCCAGCTTTTTCGATTTGTTGATAAGGTGCATTTTGTGCTCCCGGAAAGTGTTAAGGATGGTGCCCTTCGATACCAGACAATATATCATTCTGATTCATACCCGACACTGAATCAAGACTGAAACCGCTAAATGGATAAGCCTATCACTTTATGACCGTTTAGGTAAGCAAAAAATCCTGATGCCACACCGGCAACATTCCGCACCATATCACCATGAATATCGAACCCGAACCAACCACCCAGCAACAAGGCATTTCCGCATACGATGGCCGTCAAGTCGTCATCGCCGGCAAAACATACCGGCACAGCCTGCTCGCCATGCCCGGCATGACACCCGTTTACTGGCCGGTCACATCCTTCGATACACTCACGATAGACGATCTGGTCGCGCTGAAAGCCTTGCGCCCCGACATCATCATACTCGGTACAGGCCGCCACACACGGCAACTTCCCGGCGACTGGATATTCACCCTGCTCGAACACGGCCTCATCATCGAATGCATGAACAACCGTGCCGCCTGCGGGACCTGCAACATCATGCTCGCCGAGGAACGGAATGTCTTGCTCGCGCTCGTCATGGAGGAGATAAATCCATAAAAAACGGTTACACTTCCATCATAGTGTTTTATACGATGCAAAGTATCTGTACAGATACCGACACTGCGGAAAAACAAACAGAGAAAACAACCATGTCAGAAGAAACCATCCAGCTCAACCAGACCGTACCCGACTTCACGGCCGATGCGACCGTCAGGCCGTTCAGACTGTCTGACTACAAGGGCAAGAACCTTGTCCTGTACTTCTACCCCAAGGACAATACGCCGGGATGCACGGCGGAAAGCATCGACTTCCGCGACCACTATCAGGAATTTCAGCAATCAGGCACCGAAATCGTCGGCGTCAGCCGCGACAGCCTCAAATCGCACGAAAACTTCGCCAAAAAATTCGACCTGCCCTTCCCGCTGATTTCCGACCCGGACGAAACGCTGTGCAACCGGTTCAACGTCATGAAAACAAAAAACCGTTACGGAAAAGTCGGACGCGGGATCGAACGCAGCACATTCCTGATTGACCGTAACGGACAACTGGTGAAAGAATGGAGAGGCGTAAAAGTCCCAGGGCACATCGGTGAAATACTCGAAGCGGCACGTGAACTCGACCGCTGAGCATTCCCGTACAGGAAACATCGCCGCCCGGATTTTCTGCCGTCACGACGACCATTCCCTGGACACCATGCCGTAACACGATTGCATTTCGGACACCATCAACATAAAGCGAGGTTACGATGCCATTACCAAAAATGCCTGCCAAACCGGCCGATATCCTTTCTCCGAAAGATGCCGCTGCAACCCGGCTGCCGGATGATGCCGTAGCGTCGGCCCGAAAAACCGCAAAAGCGGCAAAAACCGCCAAACCGCCGGTTACGCAGACAGCCGTTCCAGCAGGAGACGGCGCCAGCAAAACGACACCGTCCCGCAAAGCCGCCGCGGCCGCTCCCGAAAAGCCACGCCGCGCCATGTCGGCAGCCAAACCGCCGTCACGTCCGCCCCGCAAAAAACTGGTGGAAACCACCCTGCAATCACCGCTGAGCCGTGCAGCCAGCCAGTCCGGCGAAACCAAACTCTTCGTGCTGGACACCAATGTCCTGATGCACGACCCGACCTCGCTGTTCCGTTTCGAGGAACACGACATCTTCCTGCCGATGATCACGCTGGAAGAACTCGACAACCACAAACGCGGCATGTCCGACGTCGCCCGCAACGTACGGCAAGTCACACGCACGCTGGATCAGCTCGTCGCCGACGTGGATGAGAGCGTTCTGCTCACCGAAGGCATCCCGCTGAACAAACTGGGCAACCGCGAGGCACAGGGCCACCTTTTCTTCCAGACCAACATGGAAGCCAGCCCGCTGCCGGAAAACCTGGCATCCGACAAGGCCGACAACCAGATTCTCGGCGTCATGATGACGCTGCGCGCCAAACATCCGGGACGCGCCGTCGTCATGGTCTCCAAGGACATCAACATGCGCATCAAGGCGCGTGCGCTGGGTCTCTCCTCTGAAGACTACTTCAACGATCAGGTGCTGGAAGATTCCGACCTGCTCTACCCGGGTACCCTGCAGCTGCCCGCCAAC
>CASETG010000039.1 GCA_949290765.1 Oxalobacter formigenes
ATTGCGCTGAAAAGGGATAGCAGGGTTCGGGCGAACCCTGCCGGATTGTTGAAACCGGAGAAAAGGAAAAACAATGAACAAGCAGGAACAGGGTCTGACGATCGCAGGAAAGACGTATCGTTCGCGTTTGCTGGTCGGTAGCGGAAAATACCGCGATCTGGAACAGACCCGTGAAGCGACGGAGGCCAGCGGTGCCGAAATCATCACGGTAGCCATTCGGCGAGTCAATATCGGACAGGATCCGAATGCACCGAGTCTGCTGGATGTCGTTCCGCCGACGAAGTACACCATTTTGCCGAATACGGCCGGATGTTATAACGCGGAAGATGCTGTTTATACCCTTCAGCTGGCACGTGAACTGTTGAACGGTCACAAGCTGGTCAAGCTCGAGGTGCTGGGCAACGAAAAAACCCTGTTCCCGAATATGCCGGAAACGCTGAAAGCAGCCGAAATTCTCGTGAAGGACGGTTTCGATGTCATGGTCTATTGCAGTGACGATCCGGTACAGGCCAAGATGCTGGAAGATATCGGCTGTGCCGCGATCATGCCGCTGGCATCGCTGATCGGCTCCGGCATGGGGATTCTCAATCCGTGGAACCTGTCGCTGATTATCGAACAGTCGAAAGTGCCGGTCATCGTCGATGCAGGTGTGGGTACCGCTTCGGATGCAGCCATCGCCATGGAACTGGGGTGCGACGGTATTCTGATGAATACGGCGATTGCCGGTGCGCAGGATCCGATTCGCATGGCTCGCGCCATGAAACTGGCTGTCGAGGCCGGACGCGAAGCCTTCCTGGCGGGACGTATTCCGAGGAAGTTCGCCGCTTCGCCTTCGTCTCCGATGGCAGGCCGCGTAGCCTGAAAGGAGAGCATGCATACGCTGTCGTACGATAGCGTATGCGCCACGTGACCGGAATGGAGCGTTGCGGGCCGGAATGGATGCGGAAAACATGAATACGAGAACCAAACCTTGCGTGCTGGTTTTTTCAGGGCTGGACCCGAGTGGCGGTGCCGGTGTCATGGCGGATATCGAGGCCATCGGTGCAGTCGGTGCACATGCGCTTCCTGTCATTACCGCGCTGACGGTTCAGGACAATGACCGTGTCTATGCCGTCAATCCCGTGGATGCGGGCATACTCGCGCATCAGGCGCAGGTACTCATCGACAAGATTCCGGTCTCTGCGGTCAAGATCGGGATTGTCGGAAACCGGGAAAACGCGTTGGCGATTCGTGATGCCATCACGACATTGCGGCAGAGGCGTCCTGATGTTCCGGTGGTGCTCGATACGGTGCTGGGAAGCGGTCACGGTTTCGCCTTGGCTGACGGTGTGCCGGAATATGCGTTGTCGCCATTGCTTGGCGTTGCGACCTTGGTCACGCCCAATTTGCCGGAAGCGCGCCGTCTTTATCCGTTATCCGACGATATCGGGGAACAGGCTGCAAGCCTGATGGAACAGGGTGCGGCCAATGTGCTGGTCAAAGGTGGACATGGCGATGACGAGCATCTGGTATTCAATTACTGGTATGGCACGGACGGCGTGAAACAGTGGCAATGGCCACGGCTTGACGGCGAGTTTCATGGTACCGGGTGCACGCTCGCTTCGGCAATCGCCGGTTATCTGGCGCAAGGCCGTTCGATGGAAGATGCGATATTGCATGGGCAGATATGGTGCCAGCAGGCGTTGGCGAACGCGTTTTCTGTCGCGAAAGGACAGCGAATACCCGGCAGGGTCGGTACATATCAGGGGAAATGACTGTTTTTCAGGACAAAACGGAATACACGAAGACAAAATAGGGAAATCGATGAAAGGTCTTTATATAGTGACTCCCGATTGGGACGATACGGCCAGGATGGTCGAAATAACGGAAAAAGCCTTGAAGGGCGGCGCCGAAATCGTGCAGTACCGTCACAAGACGGCGACTCCGGAATTGCGCAAGGAACAGGCCAGCGCATTGCAGGCGCTGTGCCGCCGGTATGGCAAGCCGTTCATCATCAATGATTATGTCGATCTGTGCCTGGAGCTGGATACGGACGGCATTCATGTCGGCGGAACGGACGCGCCCGTCAAGAAAGTTCGTGCGGCCGTCGGCCCCGGCAAGATCGTGGGCGCTTCCTGTTACGGCGATATTGAACTGGCACGCAAGGCGACGCGGGATGGTGCAAGCTATGTTGCGTTCGGCGGTTTTTATCCTTCACGCGTGAAAAAATATCCGGTGACGACACCGCAGAATATCGTATCGGACTGGAAGAAGGAAATGCCTTCGATGCCGGTTTGTGTCATCGGCGGCATGAATGTGGATAATGCGACGCCTCTGGTCAATCTGGGGGCGGATATGGTGGCGGTGGTCAGCGGTGTTTATTTCCAGGAAGACCCGGAAAAGGTGGCTGGCCAGTTCGCCGCGCTGTTTGGATAACGATAAACGTGTTCAACGATGCTTTGGACCCGGCTGCAAAGCCGGGTTTTTTTATAGCAGCGGCGAAAAGAGACGCGCGACGGCTTCCGAGAGCTTCTGTATCCAGCTTGTCGTTCGTTCACGCAAGACGCGTTCCGATGAGATAAGGTCGCATTCAAATTGTCTGGACAGCATGCCTGCCAGTTTGTCGCCATACGCCATGACGCAGACTTCGAAATTCAGGCGGAAACTGCGTGAATCGAAGTTGGCGGTTCCGATCAGGCTGTAATGCTGGTCAACGACGATGGTTTTGGAATGGAGCATGCGTCCCTTGTATTCCCATATCTTGACACCTGCATGCATGAGTTCGTCGAAATAGGAACGTGCCGCCGCCGTGACCAGCCGTGAATCGCTTTTTTCAGGAACCAGCAGACGGACATCGATACCACGCAGGGCAGCCGATGTCAGCGCGAACAGGGTGGCTTCAGTCGGAACGAAATAAGGCGTGGTCAGCCATACCCTGTTCCTTGCGTTCTGGATCATGGCCAGATAGGTACGATGGATGATTTCCCAGTTGTTGTCGGGGCCGGACGGAATGATCTGGACAGGATACGGGCCGGATGACTGGATGGGAAAATAACCGGCGAGATCAGGGATTTTTCTTTCCTTGCTCGCATAGACCCAGTCTTCCATGAAAATCAGCTGAAGCCAGTGAACGGCGTTGCCGGTCAGTTGCAGATGGGTGTCGTGGTAGGCGGTGTCGTGTACGCGTTCGTCTTCGTCATCAGTGATGTTCAGACCGCCGGTGAAACCGACCAGTCCATCGCAAATCACGATTTTCCGGTGGGTTCTCAGATTGACAAGCGGTTTCATCAGCTGCGAAATATGCGGCTTGTGGAAAAAGGCGAATTGCACGCCGGCTTGCAGCATGGGAGACAAAAAGGTGTTTTTCAGTCGCGAAGAACCGATACCATCGACGAGCAGTCTGACTTTCACGCCTGTTTTGGCTTTGGCGATCAGCAAATCACGCAATGTCGTTCCGATTTCATCGGGATCGAAAATGTAATATTCAAGATGAACATGATGGGTTGCGTTGGCAATGGCATCCAGTATGGCGGTGAAGGTCTGTTTGCCATCGACCAGCAAATCCAGTGATTTGGCAGTCGTCAACGGAAAACCGGTCGTCGTCCGGATAAGACTGGCCAGTTGCATCAGTTCGCCGGAGTGCGCGCCGGATGCCAGAATGCGGTTGCGCAGCTGGAGGTAATCGGAATATTCCTTCAGTGCAGTCTTGGATGGCAATCGTCTGAATTGCTGGCGTTTGAGCTTTTGCGGGCCGAGAAAATGGTAAATCAGAAATCCGGCATACGGGATGAACGCCAGTGCGAGAATCCAGCTCAGCGTGGAAACCGGGGGGCGTTTTTGCAGAATGATCCAGAGCGACAGGCAAATGATGTATACAAGCCATGCGATTCCGAGCCACTTCACGAAGAAGGTGCCTGATGAAAAACTGAACAGTTCGTTGTATGGAAACATGATGAAGACAGGTAAACGTACCGCCTGACCGGTTGTTACCGGAAAAACGGAGTCAGTATCATACGCTTCAAATGGCGATCTGGATAAGAAATGGCGATATTGTGCCATCGTTATGCAGTATCTGGCGGCGCATGCCGCGAAAAAGGGGACGTTTGGCAAGCATACGCCTGTTATTTACGGGATAATGTCGAAATGGACAAACTATTGGAAAATCTCAATCCGGAACAGCTCGCGGCCGTGACATTGCCGCCCCAGTCGGCCCTCATTCTGGCCGGAGCAGGATCCGGCAAAACGCGTGTATTGACGACGCGGATTGCATGGTTGCTGAAAACAGGGCAGGTTTCCGCAGCCGGTGTCATGGCGGTCACATTTACCAACAAGGCCGCGCGCGAGATGATGGCGCGTCTTTCAGCGATGGCGCATGTCAATGCGAAGAACATGTGGATCGGTACGTTTCACGGATTGTGCAACCGGTTTTTGCGCAGGCATTACCAGGATGCGGCATTGCCCCAGATGTTTTCCATTCTCGATACGCAAGACCAGCTTTCGGCCATCAGGCGACTTTTGAAGGCCAACGGTGTCGATGAGGAAAATTTTCCGCCACGCGAGCTGATGTATTACATCAATACCGCGAAGGAAAAAGGTTTGCGTGCCGCCGATGTCGATGCATACGATGATTATGACCGGCAACGGGCCGCATTGTATGAATTGTACGAACAGCAATGCCAGCGCGAGGGGGTGGTCGATTTCGCGGAACTGCTTTTGCGCAGTTGCGAATTGCTGGAGCGCAACGAGCTGTTGCGCGAGCATTACCGCGCACGTTTTCAGCACATTCTGGTAGATGAATTTCAGGATACGAACGATATTCAGTACCGTTGGCTGAAGTTGTTGGCCGGCGACAGGACAGCGATCTTTGCAGTGGGTGATGACGACCAGAGCATTTATGCGTTCCGTGGCGCCAATGTCGGGAACATGCTTTCTTTCCAGCATGACTTCAGGGTGCAGAACCTGATCAGACTGGAGCGGAACTATCGCTCATACGCCCATATTCTGAACGCTGCCAATACGCTGATTTCGCACAATACGCACCGACTGGGCAAGAATCTGCATACCGATGCCGGCGAGGGGGAACCGATCCGTGTATGCGAGGCGACGTCCGCTTTGAACGAGGTGCAGTGGATTCTGGATGAGGTCGGTCATCTGCTCGACGAAGGTTTTTCACGAAGCGATATCGCCATTTTGTACCGTTCCAATGCCCAGTCGCGCGTGATCGAGCATGGTTTGTTCGGTGCAGGGATTCCCTATCGGGTATATGGCGGCTTGCGGTTTTTCGAACGCGCCGAAATCAAGGATGCCGTGGCATATCTTCAGCTGATCGACAATCCGGACAACAACACGGCTTTTTTGCGGGTCGTCAATGTCCCGGCACGGGGCATCGGAACCCGTACCATCGAGCAGTTGCAGGAAATCGCGAAGTCGCAGGGAATTTCACTGTATGCCGCCTTGCCATATGTAACGGGCAGGGGGGGCGTCGCGCTCAATGCTTTTGCGCAGCTTCTCGGAAAAATGCGTGCGGAAGTGAACGATATGCCGTTACCGGAGCTGATACAGACCGTACTGGAAAAGAGCGGATTGATGCAGTATTACTTGTCTCAAAAGGAAGGTACCGACCGTGTGGAAAATCTGGAGCAGTTGGTATCGGCGGCTACGGTATTTTTGTCGGAAGAAGGGTTTTCTCTGGATGCTCCTGCCTTGCGTATCGAATATTTGCCGCATGAAAACGGGGATGCGCCGCGATTGCCGCCCGCGGCTGATGAACTGATGGACGAGGATGAGTTGCTTTCCCTTGCGATGTCGCCTCTGTCGGCTTTCCTGACGCATGCATCGCTGGAAGCGGGTGACAATCAGGCCGGTGAGGGGGAAGACGCATTGCAGCTGATGACGGTTCATTCCGCAAAAGGACTGGAATTCGGCGCGGTTTTCATTACCGGACTGGAAGAAGGTTTGTTCCCGCATGAAAACAGTCTGTCGGAAAACGGCGGTCTCGAAGAAGAACGGCGACTGATGTATGTGGCGATTACCCGTGCACGGAAACGGTTGTATATGAGTTGTGCGCAGACACGTATGTTGCACGGACATATGCGCTATAACGTCTCATCGCGTTTTTTGAGCGAATTGCCGGATGATGCGCTGAAATGGCTGACCCCCGGCAAGGCAACCGCATATGCGGGATACCGGGGCGGTGCGGAAGCGGTATCCACCCGTTCGGATACACGGACTTCCGGCGGGAGTGCTGCGGTTTCGTTTGAACGGAGCAGCCAGTGGCGGATAGGCGAGGCCGTCTTCCATAAAAAGTTCGGGGAAGGCGTGATCGTCAGCCTTGAAGGACAAGGTGCCAGCATTCGTGCCAATATCAATTTCGGCCGTTATGGCATGAAATTGCTGGATCTCGGTATCGCGAAACTGGAGCGTGTGTCCTGATTCATGCGGGGAACAGTTCTTCCCTCGTGACGGTGGCTGTTCCGAGTTTGCCGACGACGATGCCTGCTGCGCGGTTGGCGATTTGTACGGCTTCGGATACGGATTTGCCGTTGCCGAGCATGGTCGCCAGTGTCGCAATGACGGTATCGCCTGCACCGGATACGTCGAACACTTCGCGTGCCACGGTCGGAATGTGCAGTACCTCGGTTGCGCCGTAAAGCGACATGCCTTCCTCGGAGCGTGTCAGCAACAGATATTGCAGGTTCAGCGTTTCACGCAGTTTTTGCGCCTTTTGCGTCAATTCCGTTTCGTCTTTCCAGTTGCCGACGATTTGCCGCAGTTCGGACTTGTTCGGCGTCAGGATCGTGGCGCCACGGTATTTGGAAAAGTCGTCGCCTTTCGGGTCGATCAGGGTGATTTTGCCCGCCTTGCGCGCATCGTCGATCATGTCGGATACATGGTCCAGCGCCCCCTTGCCGTAATCGGACAAAATGATGATGTCATGTCGGGCAAGCAGTGTCCGGTATTGTTCGCGTGCGTTTTCCAGTATTTCATGGGTGGGTCTTTTTTCAAAATCCAGACGCAAGAGCTGTTGTTGTCTTCCGATGACGCGCAATTTGACGGTTGTAGAAATGCCCGGCGCCGAATGGAGACAGGGGGTGATGCCGGACTGTTCCAGCAGTTTGCCGATCACTGTACCGGCCTCATCGTCGCCGATTACGCCCAGAAGGCTGCATGAAGCGCCCAGTGCGGCGACGTTGCGTGCGACATTGGCCGCACCGCCCAGACGCTCCTCGTTTTTTCCGATCAGGACAACCGGAACAGGGGCTTCCGGCGATATCCGGTTGACATCGCCGAACCAGTAACGGTCAAGCATGACATCGCCGACGATCAATATGCTGGGATTTTTCATGTTGTTCATGTCCGGTGCGAGATATCTGTTTGAAGGGGTGGTGCGTAATTCGGGTTCAGGAAGAAAGCTTCATTTCTTCTATCCGTCTCGGCGGGTATGTCTCCCATTGATGGCATCCCGGACATTGCCAGTAATAATGGCGTGCCTCGAATCCGCAATGGTTGCATTGATAGCGTGACAACCTGAATGCGTATCGCTGGACGAGTGTACGGACAAAGGACAAATCTTCGCGGATTTCCGGCGGAACAACCAGCAGTTGCGCTTCCAGCAGTTTGTCCAGTCCCAGGAGTGTCGGGGTGCGACGCAGTTCATCATGGACAAGCTGGTTGGCTGCTTCTGCACCTTCCTGTTTCAGGACTGCCTTGAACAGGATTTCAAGCAGGTCGATGGATGCGGTCTCGGCCAGATAGGACTTGAGCAGGCTGATACCTTCCGGTGCGCGTCCTGCTGCCTGATAGCCTTCCATCAGACGTTGGGAAACCAGTACGGTGTGCGGCATGCTTTGTTTTTCGACACGACGCCAGGTGGCAAGCGCTTCTTCGGGTTTGCCAAGCGCCATCAGGGCGTCGCCTGTCAATATGGTGGCGCGGACGCTCATGCGGTCGATGGAAAGTGCGGTATCCAGAAGCGGCAACGCTTTTTCTGGATGTGTGTTGACGAGTTCGTCTTCCGCCAGCTCGCAATAGAACTGTGCGATCTGTTTGTTGCGGTTTCCTGTCCCTGAATTTTGCAGGGCGCGTGCGGCGTCGATAGCCTGTTTCCATTCCTTTTCGCGCTGGAAGATTTCCAGCAGCGCACGCCGCGCCTGAACGGAGTATGGTGTTTCGGTCAGTTCCCGGAAAACTTCCTCGGCGCGGTCGAGCAGACCGGCTTTCAGAAAATCCTGTCCCAGTTCATAGCTGGCCTGCATGCGCTGTTCCGGTGGAAGGTCGGGACGCAACAGCAGGTTCTGGTGCATGCGGATGGCGCGCTCCGTTTCTCCGCGTCGTCGGAACAGGTTACCCAGCGCGAAGTGCAGATCGGCCGTTTCCGGGTCGAGACGGACGATTTCGATGAATGCGTCGATTGCCTTGTCGGGTTGTTCGTTCAGCAGGAAATTCAGTCCCTTGAAATAACCTTTTGGCAAACTGCGTGATTCGGAAAGCAGTTGTTTGATGTCGATACGCGCGGCGATCCATCCCAGCCCGAAGAAAAGCGGGATGCTTAACAGCCACCAGATTTCAAATTCCATACACTACCCAAAAATAAACTAGCCGGTCTGTGTTTCGGACGGCTTGTCGTTGGAAACCGTACTGTCGGAAGCCGAAGCCGGCGTGACGCCGGTTTTTTTCTGGGATTCCTGTACCTGTATGATTTCGTTGAGTTTCTTTTTCTGCCTGGACAACTCGAGCCGACTCCTGAACACTGTGGGAATCATCGCCAGCAGACCGAGCGCCGTGCCTGCCAGAAAGAAACACAGCACAATCAGTACCAGCGGTCCGCGCAGTTCATATCCCCAGAAAAAGTATAAGGCTGTTTCCTGGGTATTTTTCAGGGCCAGTATGAAAAAAAATATGAAAAGGACCGCAGCGATTATACGGGAGAGCCATTTCATGATTGAGTCCTTGTGACGGTTGCCATAAAGCGCATATTGCTGCGAAGGTATGATTGTACGTGAAAAAGGGCATCCGAAGATGCCCTTTTGGATTGCGAAAGCGTAATCGAAACAAGCGCTGTCAGTCCGCTTTTGCTGCGGAATCGACACGCTGTCTCAATTCCTTTCCGGGTTTGAAATGCGGTACACGCTTGGCTTCTACGTGTACCTTTTCTCCGGAACGTGGATTGCGGCCGATTCTTGGCGGACGGACGCTCAGTGCAAAACTGCCGAAACCGCGAATTTCGATGCGCTGACCGCCCGCCAGGGCGTCTGCCATGGCGTCCAGTATGGTTTTCACGGTCAGTTCAGCGTCTTTGGCCAACAGTTGAGGATAGCTGTTTGCCAAA
>CASETG010000040.1 GCA_949290765.1 Oxalobacter formigenes
AAATCGCTGCCCTGTCGGACTGGCGATTCCGGCGACAGCCATTGTGCGTGGCGATGACAAGGTACCCGCGATTTCGGCAGCGTCCATTCTGGCGAAAACTGCCAGGGATGCGGTGATGATGACGTTGCATGCACAGTACCCCGAGTATGGTTTCGACAGGCACAAGGGTTATCCGACGGCCTTTCATCTGGAACAGCTGAAAAAATATGGTGTCTCTCCGGTTCATCGCAGGAGTTATGCACCAATCAGGAAAATACTGGATGGGCAACGAGACGCTGAATGAAGCGATGACGTGCGCAGAGTTCACAAAGCGACGATACAAGCGGTTTGCAGGTGTCTTTATGACACACAATCGGTAACGGTATGTGAGGAACACGATATGAATCTGGATTTTCTGCTGGATGGCGACCGGCCGTCCGATCTTGGCAATATCAGTTGGCCAGGAAAACTGACCTTGCTGGTGACGGCGCCGCATCCGGATGATTTCGATGCTATCGGCGTGACCCTGCGCCATATGGCGGAACAGGGACATGAAGTTCATGTACTGGTGGCGGAAACCGGCAGCGGTATCGACAAGGTCTATGGCGCCGGCATGACACAAGCGGACCGGACGCGGTTGCGTGTGATGGAGCAGACGGGCAGTTTCCGCTTTTTCGGTTTGCCGGAAGAGCGCTACCGGTTTCTTGCGCTGGATAACGCCGATGACGATCAGGTCGCGGATACCGCCGGAAACCGCAAAGTGCTGGAAGCACTGGTTCGCGAAATCAGACCGGATATGCTGTTCATGCCGCATGGGAACGATACCAACCGCGCACATCGCGCCATGTACGCCATGATGAAAGCCATTGCTGCCTCGGTCGGGTGGCCGGTCGCCATGATGATGAACAGCGATGTCAAGACGGTCGATATGCGCAAGGACTATTATTTTGCGTTCGGCGAACGGCAGGCGCAATGGAAAGGCAGGTTGCTGCGTTACCATGATTCGCAGCATCAGCGCAATTTGCGTGACAGGGGCTATGGCTTTGACGACAGGGTGCTGATGTTGAATCGCCGTACCGCCGGCGAACTCGGTATCGACCGACCCTATGCGGCATCTTTCGAGCTGGAACTGTACCGCTAGCGGTTGCAGGAACGGTTATGGCCGTATGCCGGAGACGGAGCGCATATCGCTTAAAATCGCTGTCGAAATTTCTTCGATGGATTTGGAAGTCGAGGATAAATAGGGGATCTTTTCAAGATTCATCATCGCTTCCGCTTCGGTGACTTCATAGCGGCAGTTTTGCAGCGAGGCATACCGGCTGTTGGGGCGTCTTTCATTGCGGACTTCGGCAAGCCGTTCCGGCTGAATGGTCAGGCCGAAAAGTTTGTTTTTGTGGGGCATCAGCGAAGCCGGCAAGTGTCCCCGCTCGAAATCTTCAGGAATCAGGGGATAGTTCGCCACTTTCAGACCGTATTGCATGGCCAGGTACAGACTGGTCGGCGTTTTGCCGCTGCGGGAAACGCCGACCAGAATGACATCGGCTTCATCGAGATTGCGGTTGGACTGGCCGTCATCATGCGCCAGTGTGAAATTGATGGCTTCGATACGGTCCTTGTATTCCTTGCTTTCCATGTTCTGGTGACTCAGACCGATTTCGCGTTTCGGTGCGATACCCAGTTCGCGTTTCAGCGGTTCCACGAAGGTCTGGATGACATCCAGATGCAATGCACTGGCTTCCCGGATGATCATGACCAGTTCCGGAATGACCAGCGTCGAGAACACGATAGGCAGCTGGCCGGTTTGCTGGTATTCGTTTTCGATTTGACGGCGGGCATTCACTGCTTTTTCCACTGTATCGACGAACGGGATATGTATTCGTGACGAAGACAGGTTGAACTGTGAAAGAACCGAGCGGGCGATGGCCTCTGCCGTGATGCCCGTGCCGTCGGAAACGATGAAAACGGTACGTGGCGGGATTTCCTGTTGTGTCGTCATGATGCAGCCTGTCCGGAAAGGGGCGGATGGGATAAACAATTTCTTTTATTGTAAGGATTATTTTTGAAAAACACAGTCCCTCTGGCGGTACAATAAAAACAGGAATTCATATTTGTCGGAATGTCGTGCGGTTTTTTTCCTGTGCAGGCATTCCCCACTCGCGAGGAGATCACTATGTCGGAAGCAGCATCACCAGCACGCAACGAGCAGGCTGTCTATGTCGTTCCCTTTGCAGACCTGAGAATGAAGGATGTTCCTGCGGTAGGCGGAAAAAATGCGTCTCTTGGCGAGATGATCAGCCAGTTGCAGGAAAAGGGCGTTCGGGTTCCGGGCGGTTTCGCTACGACTTCACAGGCTTACCGCGATTTTCTGGCATACAGTGCCGATGGCAGCGAAACGCTTGCTAAGCGAATCGAAAAACGTCTGGAAGGCGTGGATATCGCCGATGTACGCTCATTGGCGGAGGCCGGCGCCCAAATCCGCCAGTGGATCATCGAAACACCATTTCAGCCGCGCCTGGAACAGGAAATTCTTGCGCAATATCGGAAAATGGCCGGCGGCATGACCGGAGGGCTGTCCGTGGCGGTGCGTTCATCGGCGACGGCGGAAGATTTGCAGGATGCGTCTTTTGCTGGCCAGCAGGAAACGTTTTTGAATGTGGTCGGCGAGGAAAACGTCCTTCGTGCCGTCAAGGAAGTGTTCGCTTCCCTGTATAACGACCGTGCCATTTCCTACCGGCAGCAGCGCGGTTTCAGGCATGCCGACGTGGCGCTTTCCGCAGGTATCCAGCGGATGGTGCGTTCCGACCGTGGTGCCTCCGGCGTCATGTTTACGCTGGATACCGAATCTGGCTTCAAGGATGTCGTTTTCATCACGTCCAGTTACGGGCTTGGTGAAACCGTGGTGCAGGGCGCGGTCAATCCGGATGAATTCTATGTCCACAAACCGATGCTCGCCAAAGGCAAGATGCCGATTATCCGGCGCTCGATTGGCTCCAAGCTGATCGAAATGGTTTATTCCGATGATCCTGCTGCCGCCGAACCGGTCAAAACCGTAGAAGTTCCCGAAGAAAAACGTCGCCGTTTTTCCATCAGCGATGCTGAAGTGATCGAGCTGGCGAAATTCGCGGTCATCATCGAAAACCACTATGGCCGTCCCATGGATATCGAATGGGGCAAGGATGGTATCGACGGCAAGCTCTACATCCTTCAGGCACGTCCTGAAACCGTCAATTCCCAGAAAACCGGCGATTCCGTTCAGGTATTCAAACTGAAGGAAAACGGCGCCGTGCTTGCGACCGGTCGTGCGATCGGACAGAAAATCGGTATCGGCCGCGTCCGTATCGTGAAAGATCCGTCTGAAATGGACAAGGTTCAGGAAGGTGACGTACTGGTGGCGGATATGACAGACCCGAACTGGGAACCGGTCATGCGCAAGTCGGCCGCTATCGTCACCAACCGTGGCGGGCGTACCTGTCATGCCGCCATTGTGGCGCGTGAAATCGGTGTGCCTGCCGTCGTCGGATGCGGCAATGCAACGGAAGTCCTCAAGGACGGGCAGATGGTGACGGTATCGTGCGCCGAAGGTGAGGACGGATGCATCTACGACGGCATGCTGGAAATGGAAGAATCCCATATCACGTATGGCGCTTTGCCGGTTTTGCCGGTCAAACTCGCCATGAACGTGGGCAATCCGCAGATGGCGTTCAAATTGCAGGCCATTCCGAACGGTGGCGTCGGGTTGGCACGCCTGGAATTCATCATCAATGAAATCAGCGTCCATCCCAATGCCATTTTGGCCTATCCGAATGTCGATCCCGACCTCAAAAAGGGAATAGAGTCCGTATCCAGAGGCTATGCATCGCCGCGAACCTATTATGTCCAGAAGCTGGCCGAAGGGGTCGCCACCATTGCGGCGGCTTTCTGGCCGAAACCGGTGATCGTCCGCTTGTCGGATTTCAAATCCAACGAATACCGTACCCTGATGGGCGGTACGCGCTACGAGCCGGAAGAAGAAAATCCGATGATGGGGTTCCGAGGTGCGTCGCGTTATATTGCCTCGTCGTTTTCCGAAGCCTTCCATATGGAATGCGACGCCATGAAGAAAGTACGCAACGAAATGGGGTTCACCAATGTCGAAATCATGGTGCCGTTCGTTCGTACGCTCAAACAGGCGCGTTCTGTTATCGACTTGCTGGCGGTCAACGGTTTGCGACGCGGTGAAAACGGCTTGCGTATCATCATGATGTGCGAAGTGCCTTCCAATGCGATTCTGGCTGACCAGTTCCTGGAAATGTTCGACGGTTTCTCGATTGGCTCCAACGATTTGACCCAGCTGACGCTGGGGCTGGACCGCGATTCAGGTCTGGAATTGTTGATGGCCGATTTCGACGAGCGCGATCCGGCTGTGCTGGCGCTTATTTCCAAGGCGATCGCTGCATGCAACAGTCAGGGCAAATATGTCGGCATTTGCGGACAGGGGCCATCGGATCATCTCGATTTCGCACGCTGGCTTATGAAGCAGGGTATCGATTCCATGTCGCTCAATCCCGATTCGGTCGTCGCGACCTGGAAGATGCTGGCGGAAAGCCAGACCAAAGGGTGCTGATGCCGGTTGGTATCCCGCAGCCCGCGGGTGTTATGGCGCAATGCGCGCTGTCCGCACGGACGGCGTGTTTCTTGCTGTACGGTTGGACAAGGCTCTGAAAGGGACGGATGACAGGCTGGACTGTTTGGCTGATCGTTGCCGGCATACTGATTGCCGCGGAGATTTTTACAGGAACGTTCTATCTGTTGATGATCGCCATCGGCTGCGGTGCCGGCGCGCTGGCAGCCATGACCGGTCTGTCGTTTTACGCGCAATGTGTCGTCGCGGGCGTGACGGGCGGAATCGTTACCGTCATCTTGCGTCACAGCCGGATATTCAGAAAGCATCGTCCCGAAGCACAGCGCAATCCTTCGGTTCATCTCGATATCGGTCAGTCTGTCGAAATACAACAGTGGGACAGGGCTTCTGACGGCGTTTGCCGTTCACGTGTCCAGTATCGCGGCGCACTCTGGGATGTGGAATTGCTGTCGTCCGGTACGCCGACAGCCGGCACATTCGTCATTCGGGAAATCCGTGGCGCGACCTTGCTGGTCGAGAACCGGCCGACATAAGCACGTGGATGTTCTCAACAGTTTCAATGAAAGGGAATGAATTTGGATTCAATGTTTCTTGTAGCGGTTTTTCTGCTGGTGGTTGTGGTATTCGTGATCAAGTCGGTCAATGTCGTGCCACAGCAGCATGCATGGGTCGTCGAGCGACTGGGGAAATACCACAGTACGCTGGGTCCCGGGCTCAATCTGGTCGTGCCGTTCATCGATCGCGTGGCTTACAAGCACAGCCTGAAAGAAATCCCGCTGGATGTGCCGTCGCAGATTTGTATTACGAAAGACAATACCCAGCTTCAGGTCGATGGCATTTTGTATTTCCAGATCACGGATGCCATGCGCGCATCCTATGGTTCGTCCAACTACATTGCCGCCATCACCCAGCTGGCGCAAACGACGCTGCGTTCGGTGATAGGGCGCATGGAGCTGGACAAGACGTTCGAGGAACGGGAATACATCAATACCTGTGTCGTCAGCGCGGTGGATGAATCAGCGCAGAACTGGGGCGTCAAGGTATTGCGCTATGAAATCAAGGATTTGACGCCGCCTGCCGAAATATTGCAGGCCATGCAGGCGCAGATTACGGCAGAACGTGAAAAACGCGCACTGATCGCAGCGTCGGAAGGCCGCAAGCAGGAACAGATCAATCTGGCCGACGGGCAGCGCGAAGCGGAAATCGCCCGTTCGGAAGGTGAAAAACAGGCGGCGATCAACCGTGCCGAAGGCGAAGCGGCGGCCATTATCGCTATTGCCGAGGCGAATGCGGAAGCCTTGCGCAAGGTCGGGCAAGCCATTGCTGCCGAGGGTGGTAGCGATGCGGTCAGTATGAAAGTGGCGGAACAGTATGTCGCGGCGTTCGAGAAGCTGGCAAAAACCGGCAATTCGATTATCGTGCCGACCAATCTGAGCGACATGAGCGGGCTTATCGCCAGCGCCCTGAAAATCGTGGAAACCGGCAAGAAAAAGGTCGGCTAGCGTATGGAAAACCGAAAAAAAAGCATGGCGATCGCCATGCTTTTTTCATGCACGGAAAACCGTTTATTTTTTCTTGACGAGATCGCGGCCCAGTTTTTCTTCAACGGACTGAACCTTGCTTTTCAGGCGGGATTCGCTGCCGGCACGATAGTCCACGCGAGTCATGACGCTGATACGGTCGCAATCTTTCGCCAGTGCCTTGAAACAGTCGCCGACTACCTTCATGACATCATCCCATTCCCCTTCGATGGTGGTGCTCATCGCGGAAAACTGGTATGTCAGACCGCTCTTGTCGATGATGTCCATGCAGCGTGCGACATAGGGACTCAGGCTCGTGCCCTTGTCGTTCGGGAAAATAGCCAGTTCAAGCAATACCATAAAAAATTTCTCCTCTAGTCAGTCATCAGTCAGGCTTCCACCGTAAAGCCGGAACATCCCCATTGGACGATATCGCTGCCGATCGCCTCGATCATCCGTGCGACCGGCGTTGCACCTGTGCAGTGGCAGGGAATGAGGATATCCGGTTTCCAGCGTTTCATATTGTCGAAGGTATATTGCAGGCGCGCTTCATCGGCATTGACCAGATGCATGCCGCCGATGATGCCGTGAACCTTGTCGATACCCGAAATCTGTTTGATGTATTCCACAGTGTTGACCAGACCGGCATGGCAGCAACCCAGAAGAATCAGCAAGCCCTTGTCGGTCTCGAACCACATCGACTGATCGTCCTCGATCAGGTCATCGACACCGCGGTGGTCATCCAGAAAAAACGGTCCGCCGGTATCCTCGAAACGGGAATTGCGCGGTACCGGTCCTGTGATGCCGATACGCGGGGTCAGATAGCGGGGCGTATTCACTTCATGGATACGGCTGGGCGAAATGGACGCCAGCGCTTGCCGTGACGCTTCCGGCATGCCGATGGAGCGGGGCGCCGTGCCGATTTTGCAGCTGTAACGGGTGATATCGAGGTTGTAACAGCAATAAATCTGCGCCTTGCCGTTTTGTTCAAGGAACTGCGGAATCTGGCCGGTATGGTCGAAGTGACCATGGCTCAATACCAGCGTATCGGCCTGTTTCAGATCGATACCCAGACGCTCGGCATTGGAAAGCATGCCGCCGATCTGGCCGGTATCGAACAGGATATGGCGGTCGCCTGCGTCGATCCAGGCTGAAAAACCGTGTTCCTTGGCCAGATTTTCGTCGAACGACTCGGTATCGACCAGCACGGTGATTTTGACTGAAGTGCTCACGAATACATCCTCCATCGGTAGGTTGAAACGGAATCAGGACAATGGTAACAGAAGACGGGAACAGGCAAGCGTTTGCGGCATGTTTTTCCGCGTCCCATACCGTTTATTTCAGTACGACCGTACAGCGTTCGATCTGCCTGCCGGTATCGTTGTCCTTGTCCGCCATGTACAGGTTGGCATCGTTGCCCTTGATCCACCAGACAAGTCCTTCGCCTGCGTAGCGTGCACCGCTGGCCGATCGGGTGATATCCATCGTGATGTTTTCCTGCCGGTAAAGCAGTTCGGCCTTGTCGCTGCCGTTGTAGGTCACGATGATCCGGTTGCCGCTGTCGCACTGGTAACTGGTGGCGTTTTCAGGCAGCGGTAACAGATTCTGGTTGAAGTCATTGCTGTCGGGGGTCGTACACGCTGCCAGCGGGAGCAGCAACAAAAGCAGTAAACGTTTCATGATCGTTCTCCGGTGTCGGTGAAAAATACGGTGTACATAAAAAAACGTTACAGTGAAATATAGGCGACCGGCATTTCGGTTTGCAACAGCCGCGCAATCAGATGTCCAATGGTTTTTGGGTCGCCGGACGTATAGGCCTGCATGGTGGCTGCCTGTCCGGTTTCGCTGTGCCTGAGTCCGTAAATATCGAGCAAATGCGTCAACTGGCGCGCGACGGCATAACCGGTGTCGATGATGGTAATCGATGGTTTGCCGGATTCCGCGGCAATTTTTTCTATCACATGGCGCACGAACGGATAATGCGTGCATCCCAGCACGATCGTATCTGCATCTTGTTCGAGCAGCGGGACAAGATAACGCCGTACCAGTGCATGAATCGGTCCGGAATCCAGTTCGGCATGCTCGATCAGGTCTGCCATACCGGGGCACGGTTGCATGATGAAATGCACACCTGTCCTGTCGTTCAGTGTCTGGTGCAACACGTGGAACTTGTTGCTGGAAAGCGTGCGCTCGGTCGCCATGACACCGACGACGCCGGTAATGGTTTTGGCCGCAGCCGGTTTCAAACCGGGTTCCACACCGACAATCGGCAAATCGGGGTAACGGTCACGCAAGAGATGGATCGCTGTGGCAGTCGCGGTATTGCATGCGACCACCAGCGCCTTGATTTGTCTCGACAACAGAAAATCAGTTATACGGAACGAGCGATCGACGACAAATTCCTCGGGTTTGCTGCCATAGGGCGCATGACCCGAATCGGCGAAATAAACAAGATTCTCATCCGGCAGCTGGGCGCGGATATGTCTCAGGACAGACAGCCCGCCCACACCGGAATCGAAAACGCCTATCGGGCCTGAAGCGGAAAGCATGGTCAGGCTTTCGTGGCTGTCGTACCGTTATGGCATGCGGCGATTTTGATTGCCCATTCCGCCGGACCGGTCGTATGCAGCGAGGTACCTTCTGCATCGACGGCGACTGTCACAGGCATATCCCTGACCTCGAATTCGTAAATCGCTTCCATTCCCAGGTCTGCGAACGCGACCACACGCGCTTTCTGAATCGCACGTGCGACCAGATAAGCCGCACCGCCGACGGCGATCATATAGGACGAGCGGTGTTTTTTGATGGCGTCGATAGCTGCCGGGCCACGTTCGGCTTTTCCGACCATGGCAATCAGACCGGTCTGTCCTAGCATCATTTCCGTGAACTTGTCCATGCGTGTGGAAGTCGTCGGACCGGCAGGGCCGACTACCTCGTCGCGTACCGGATCGACAGGACCTACATAATAAATTACACGATTCGTGAAATCGACCGGCAGCTTTTCACCACGGGAGAGCATGTCGGCAATCCGCTTGTGGGCTGCATCGCGGCCGGTCAGCATCTTCCCGTTCAAAAGCAGCGTTTGACCCGGCTTCCAGGATGCGACCTGTTCTTTCGTCAGGGTATCGAGATCGACACGGACAGATTTTTCGACATCAGGATGCCAGTTGATTTGCGGCCAGTCGGAAAGCGACGGCGGTTCCAGATAAACCGGACCGGAGCCATCCAGCACGAAATGCGCATGGCGCGTCGCCGCGCAGTTCGGAATGATCGCCACCGGCTTGGATGCCGCATGCGTCGGATACATATTGATTTTCACATCCAGCACCGTCGTCATGCCGCCGACACCCTGTGCGCCGATGCCCAGCGCATTGATTTTGTCATACAACTCGATTCTCAGGGCTTCCAGCTGGTTTTTCGGACCACGTTGTTTCAGTTCGGCCATATCCAGCGATTCCATCGCCGCTTCCTTGGCCATCAGCACAGCCTTTTCCGCCGTACCGCCGATGCCGATGCCGATAATACCCGGCGGACACCAGCCGGCCCCCATATGACGGACAGTTTCGACGACATGATCGACCAGTGAATCGGACGGATTGAGCATTTTCAGGGACGACTTGTTTTCGGAGCCGCCCCCCTTGGCACCGACCGTGACCTCGACCGTATTGCCCGGTACGATATCCATCATGATGACGGCTGGCGTATCGTCACGAGTGTTCTTGCGCGCGAACTGGGGATCGTCCACGACCGATGCGCGCAGCTTGTTGTCCGGGAATGTATAGGCACGCCGGACCCCTTCGTTGATGGCGTCATGGATGCTGCCGGTAAATCCTTCCCATTGCACATCCATACCCACCTTCAGAAAAACATTGACGATACCCGTATCCTGGCAAATCGGTCGCTTGCCCTCTGCGCACATGCGCGAATTGGTCAGGATCTGTTCGATGGCATCTTTTGCGGCAGGACTTTGTTCGATCTCATAGGCCTGTGCCAAATGCCTTATATAGTCGGCAGGATGATAGTAACTGATGTACTGAAGCGCGGCAGCGATGGACTCGATCAGGTCGTCCTGTTTGATGAAGGTAGTCATAAGCGTGCGGTATCCGGTTCAAAAAGGGGAAAAGAAGTTTGCGACATAACCGGATATTTTAAAGGTTTCTGCACGGACTGCGCATGCACCGGCGTGAAACCGGCAAAAAAACGCAAACAACCATTTGACGGAAACGCACGCTTGCGCTATCTTTTCTGAATTATATTAAAACATTATATAACCTATATTATTTTTGATATATAGAAAGCGGGCAGACCACGATGCTGCGGCATAAGGGGACGGAAAAAGCGTTCTCAGGCAGAGTGACCGGTTTGTCCGTATCGTGAAAAGGTACGCATTCAGAAAAAGCGTCGAGACCATGCCGGCAAACCGCACCGGCAGACCATCCATACAGGAGTGAACAAATGGCAGCAAATCCAGCAGAAAACAGAGAACCCGTTTTTTATTATCCATCCCGAACCTTCGCGCAAAACGCGGCGATTCCGGATATGGATGCCTACCGCGCCCTGTGCCGTACGGCAGAAGAAAACTATGAAGGTTTCTGGGCTGAACTGGCGCGGGAAAACGTGCTGTGGCACAAACCGTTCACCAAAGTCCTGAACGAGACCAACCCGCCGTTTTACAAATGGTTCGAGGACGGCGAACTCAATGTGTCATGGAACTGTCTGGACAAACATCTTGCCAACGGCAATGCGGAAAAGGATGCCATCATTTTCGAGGCGGATGATGGAACCGTGACGAAAGTCACTTACCGCCAGCTGCATGCACGTGTCTGCAAACTGGCAAACGGTCTGAAATCGCTCGGTATCGGCAAGGGAGATCGTGTCGTCATTTATATGGCCATGTCGATTGAAGCTGTCGTGGCGATGCAGGCATGTGCCCGTATCGGTGCCATCCATTCTGTCGTATTCGGCGGATTTTCCGCGCCATCGCTGGGTGAGCGTATCATCAATGCAGGAGCTGTTGCCGTCATCACGGCCGACATGCAAATCCGCGGTGGTCGCCGTTTGCCGCTCAAGGCCATCGTCGATGAAGCGCTTTCACTGAATGTGGACCATGCAGTCAAAAATGTCATCGTGTACCGTCGCACCGGCGACGATATTCCCTTTACCGAAGGACGTGATTGCTGGATGGATGAACTGATGGCTGGCCAGCCGGCAGAATGCGAGCCGGAATGGGTCGGTGCGGAACATCCCCTGTTCATCCTTTATACATCGGGTTCGACCGGCAACCCAAAAGGCGCGCAACATGCATCCGGCGGTTTCTTGCTCTGGGCGATCATGACCATGCGCTGGACGTTCGACATCAAGCCCTCGGATGTTTTCTGGTGTACTGCCGATATCGGCTGGATTACCGGGCATACCTACAATGCCTATGGCCCGCTGGCGACCGGTGCGACCATTTTGCTGTTTGAAGGCGTGCCGACCTATCCGCATGCCGGCAGGTTCTGGGAAATGATCGGCAAACACAAGGTCAGTATTTTCTATACAGCGCCGACCGCCATCCGCTCGCTGATAAAAGCCAGCAGCGAGGACAAGAGGGTCGCGCCGGAACATTACGACCTCTCCAGCCTGCGATTGCTCGGCTCTGTGGGAGAACCCATCAATCCGGAAGCGTGGCTGTGGTTTTACCGGCATATCGGAAAAGAACGTTGCCCGATCGTGGATACTTTCTGGCAGACGGAAACCGGCGGTCACGTCATCGCGCCGATGCCGGGCGCGACACCGCTCGTTCCGGGGTCCTGCACGCTTCCGTTGCCGGGACTGTCGGTCAGTGTCGTCGATGAAACCGGACAGGAATTGCCATGGGGGCAGGGCGGCATTCTCGTCATCAATCGCCCATGGCCATCCATGATACGGACCGTCTGGGGCAATGATGAACGTTACAAAACCCACTACTGGCCGGAAGAACTGGGCGGCAAACTGTATCAGGCAGGCGATGGTGCCATCCGCGACCCGCAAACCGGTTATTTCACCATCACGGGGCGTATCGACGATGTACTCAACGTCTCCGGTCATGCGCTGGGAACCATGGAAGTCGAGTCCGTCCTGTCGGCGCATCCGATGGTCGCCGAAGCGGCAGTCGTCGGCAAACCGGACGATCTGACCGGTGAATCCATTTGCGCATTCGTGATTCTGAAGAATGAACTGCCCAAAGGCGAGGCGGCGAAGCATATCGCATCCGACCTGCGGAAATGGGTCTCCAGGGAAATCAGTCCGATCGCGCGTCCCAAGGAAATCCGCTTCGGCGAAAACCTGCCGAAGACCCGCTCCGGCAAAATCATGCGCCGCCTCTTGCGTGTCATCGCACGCGGC
>CASETG010000041.1 GCA_949290765.1 Oxalobacter formigenes
ACCCTTCGATTAGCAGGATTAGCAGGATTAGCGTTAGCAAAGTTATGGAATCCTGTGGCCAAAGTTGGGGGCGCTGCCCAATCGAACAAAGAGCGAACCCCGAGAAAAAGGCATTTTGTCAGTTTGCGCAATTTGGCAAACAGGGAAGCGAAAATCAGGGTTCTGGTTGGTTTTGTTTCGCTGGATAGTGAAACTGTCGCAGCCAAATGAAAAGCGTCTGTAACGCTGTTTTGCTGGTTCCGTGAGGCTGTCTGTTTTCTGCTTCGAAGCGAAGACGAAGCGAAGGGAAAACGCGATTTTGAGCCGGGCTTTTTCTGTTTCGAAGCAAGGACGAACCAAGGGCGAATACTGGATTTTCAGTAGCCGGTTTACCCTTCCGGATTTGAAATCTGACCAGTAAAGGCGTTCTGTTGTGTGGCAACCACTGCGCAGAAAAAATGTTTTGGTATTGGTGAACATGGGGTGTTCGTGAAGGGTAGCAAACATTTTTGGGTACCGATTTGGGTACCTTTTGATTTTTCCAATCACAAAGAACCTAGTACTTATGCGGCTTTCAAGACAAGATTTGATTCCGGCTCCCGCACCAGACGATCGCAATTTGCAACTTTACCCGCTGGCCTTGAGACACGTTTCGTTTCAGGGCTTTTTTATTTCCATTTCCTCATAAAACGGTAACGACGGCTGTTTTTCACACCGTTCTGTCCGCACGCATCCCTTCCCCATTCGTCAGGCATTCCGGTATCCGTCAGGATACGCATACCGTTTTCTGCTCACGCAGAATATAAAAAAACCGGGAGATATTACTCCCGGTTTTTTCGTTTCGGATGTGTGACGGTTTACCTGTCACGAACAACAGGAACACTTGAACTGCTCCTTGGCTCTCTGGCGCCAAGTTTGCAACAGCGGGTCGGTATAACCCGACGGCTGCGACAATCCCCTGAATACCAGATCGCAAGCGGCACGGAAGCCCGGAGAATGGGTGAAATCGTCCGTCATCTTGCGATAGGTCGGGTCACCTGCATTTTGCTGGTCGACCACAGCCGCCATTCTCTTCAATGTGCTCATGACCTGCGGAACCGTGGCGATGCCATGACGCAGCCAGTTCGCGATATGCTGGCTGGAAATACGCAGCGTGGCGCGGTCTTCCATCAGGGCGATATCACGGATATCCGGCACCTTGGAGCAACCGATACCCTGATTGACCCAGCGAACGACATAACCGAGGATACCCTGTGCATTGTTGTCGAGTTCCTGCTGGATTTCTTCCGGCGACCAGTTCGGTGTATCGGTTACCGGAATCGTCAGCAAATCATCGAGAACATCCACAAACGGTTGTTTTTCCATGGCTGCCTGCGTTTCCTCGATATTGACCTGATGGTAATGCAACGCATGCAAAACGGCAGCTGTCGGCGACGGAACCCATGCCGTATTCGCGCCGGCACGCAAATGGTCGCCCTTCTGCGCGATCATATCGGCCATCAGATCCGGAGCGGCCCACATGCCTTTACCGATCTGTGCACGACCTCTCATGCCGCATTCCAGACCGACCTGAACGTTATTGACTTCATAGGCGTTGATCCATGGCGTTTTCTTCATGTCGCCCTTGCGGATCATCGGACCGGCTTCCATCGATGTATGGATTTCATCGCCGGTACGGTCAAGGAAGCCCGTATTGATGAACGCCAGACGGTTCGGCACTTCGGCCACACAGGCTTTCAGGTTGGCACTGGTACGGCGTTCTTCGTCCATAATACCCAGTTTGACGGTATTTTGCGGCAGTCCGAGCAAAGCCTCGACCTTGTTGAACAGCTCGTTGGTGAATGCCGTTTCTTTAGGTCCGTGCAGTTTCGGCTTCACGACATAAATGGAACCGCTGCGCGAACTGATCTTGTTCTGCAAGTCACGTTTGACGATAAGGGTCGTGATGACGGCATCCATGATGCCTTCGAAAATATCGTTTTCGTCACCGTCCAGAATGGCCGGGTTCTGCATCAGCAAACCGACATTGCGCACGAAAATCAGGCTACGACCCGGCAGGGAAAATTTTTCCCCGGTGGCAACAGACAGATATTCACGGTCACCGTTCATCTTGCGAACGAAGGTCGTGCCGTTCTTGGTGACGTTTTCTTCCAGATCGCCCTTCATGACACCCAGAAGGTTCCGGTAAACCAGTACCTTGTCATCGGCATCGACTGCCGCGACGGCATCTTCGCAATCCAGAATGGTTGTCGTGGCGGCTTCCATGATGATGTCACGCACACCGGCCGGATCACTTGCGCAAATCGGATCGTTCTTGTCGAAAAGCAGATCGAAATGCATGTGATTCTGAACGAACAGCAGGGAAGAAGGATTTTCCGGGTCGCCGTTGTAACCGACCAGCCATTCCGGCTGTTTCAAAGTCGTTTCGCTGCCGTTTGCGAGTACGGCCGCAAGCTGTTTGTTCTTGAGATAGTATCTGACGACATCGCTATGCGAACCATTTGCCAGCGGAATGAATTCATCGAGCATGGCGCGTGCATAAGCGATGACTTTCTGGCCACGGATCGCATTGTATGGACCACTCTTTCCTGCGCCGCCTTCTTCGCTGATGGCATCCGAGCCATACAGGGCATCATACAGGCTGGCCCAGCGGGCATTGACCGCATTGAGGACATAACGGGCATTCGTCAGCGGCACTACAAGCTGCGGACCGCCCTGTACAGACACTTCTTCATCGATATTTTGCGGATCGATTTTGACATTTTCCGGAACCGGAACCAGATAACCGATTTCTTTCAGGAACTGCTTGTAAGCGTTCATGTCCTTGACAGGACCGGGATTCAGACGGTGCCAGCAGTCCACTTCTTCCTGAAGACTTGCACGTTCTGCCAGCAAATCGCGGTTTTTCTGCGTCATCTCATCGACAATTGCATCAAAACCGCGCCAAAAGGTATCACTGTCGATGCCGGTACCCGGCAATGCTTCCTCTTCGATAAAACGATACAGATTTTCAGCGACCTGTAAACGATAACATTTTTTACGTTCTGTCATATAACGTTTCTCTTGTATCCAAACCTGTGCGAATTGACAACTAAGTGACGTCACCGCATGCCGTGCCGGTTGGCAGACAAGCGATGGCGCGAATGTTTTCTCATTCTTTGCCGCGCAATAGCAGGAGCGGACGCTTACCGCCATCCTGTCCGGATAAACACCATCATGCGTTGTCAGATACAGCTGTCTGATTACCCGTTTGTAACGCGTATTCTTGTGTGAA
>CASETG010000042.1 GCA_949290765.1 Oxalobacter formigenes
GGCCAGCGTCGTGGCGAACGGCGAGTGGGTGTGCACGATAGCGTGGACATCGGGTCTGGCGGCATAAATATCGCGGTGGATACGCCATTCGCTGCTGGGTTTTCCGTCATTTTCATTTTCGCCGGTCATGCGCATCGTACAGATGGTTTCCGAAGTCATTTCGTCTGGAGCAATGCCACTGGGAGTGATGAGAAAACGATCCGGTAACGCGGCGGTCGTATTCAGGCGGATACTGATATTGCCACTGGAGCCACGGTTCATGCCGGTTGATACCAGCTTGCGACTGGCACGGACGATTTGCCCGGCAAAATACATGGCCGGTTTATCGACGGGAAAGGTTCGTGTGTCTGACATGGCTTTAGTTTATTCCAAGAACGCGACTGGCGACGGCATCAAGCTGTCTGATTTTTTCAGGATCGCGGCTTTCAGGTGACGTGATAATGGCGTTGTCCAGCGCAAAACGGCAATCGCAGCAAGAGGCCGTCCGGTCATCGGCCAGGGAAGGAATAACCTGTTTGAGCAGCTTTTGCGCGTTGGTTGCATTTTCCGTCAGTGTTCTGATGATTTGTCCGACGGAAACCTGATCGTGTTCGGGGTGCCAACAGTCGTAATCGGTGACCATGGCGATACTGACGTAACACATTTCGGCTTCGCGGGCCAGTTTTGCTTCGGGCAGGTTTGTCATGCCGATGACATCACAGTTCCAGCTTCGATACAGTTCGGATTCTGCAAATGTCGAGAACTGTGGACCTTCTATTGCCAGATAGGTTCCGCCGAGAACCGTCTCGATTCCGATCTGTCGGGCGGCCTGATAGATGAGATTTGACAGACGACGGCAGGTCGGATGTGCCATGGAAACATGAGCGACACAACCCTTGCCGAAAAATGAACGTTCACGGCATACGGTACGGTCGATATATTGATCGACCAGAACGAAAGTTCCGGGTTTGAGAGTTTCCTTGAGAGAACCGACTGCGCTGACTGAAAGGATGTCGGTTACGCCGACCCGTTTCAGTGCATCAATATTTGCACGGTAATTGATATCCCCAGGTGCCAGTTTGTGACCCCGGCCATGACGTGGCAGGAAAACCAGTTGTATGCCATTGAGTTTTCCGTAAAGCAGTTTATCCGACGGGGTGCCGAAAGACGATGAAATGTTTTCCCAGTGAATATCGCTCAACCCGTCGATATTATAGACGCCGCTGCCGCCAATTATGCCGATCATAAGTGCTTTCTTTCATATGGAATTGTCCAGAAGACATTATTGATGGACAAGCATGATTATGCAACTGTCCGGGTTGGTAACAGGTTGAGCGAATCAGGCAAAAAACGGCATGGATTATGTATGGATCGGTCTGAGCGTTGATTCTATCGTTCGATAAATGAAAAGAATAGGTTTCGTATATGGAGGATGGAGGTGATATGCGCAGAACGGTCGTTCCGATTGCATGGTGTATGGTTGCGATATTCATGATGATTATGGTGATGATGGAAAAAACGGTTGCCGGAAATGTCCTGGATGCCAGACGGCAAGGCATGATTCCCATTGCCGCTTTTACGGCGAAAGGTGATGGAGCAAGATTGAAAACAGCATTGGAAGAAGGGTTGGATCAAGGGTTGACGGTCAACGAGATAAAGGAAATTCTGATCCAGATGTACGCCTATGCTGGATTTCCGAGAAGTCTTGAAGGCCTCAAACTGTTTCTGGTCGTACTGGATGAACGCAAGGCACGGGGTATTGTGGACGAAACCGGAAAGGATGCGACCAGGTTACCGGTTGGTACGGACCGGTATGTTCTGGGGACGGCGGTTCAGACAAAAATTGCGGGTAAACCAGTCGAAGGGCCTGTTTACGAGTTTGCGCCGGTAATCAACACGTTTTTGCGGGAACATTTGTTCGGCGATATTTTCGGTCGCGATGTGCTGGATTTTCAGGATCGGGAACTGGCGACGGCTGCTGCCTTGGCCAGCCTTCCGGCAGAGACGCAACTTCGTTCACATCTGAAAGGATGTCTGAATGTCGGATTGAGCAGCCAGCATCTGAAAGAATTTGTGACCGTGTTGGAAACGAAAGTCGGCAAATCCGAAGCGCAAATGGCCGCTCGGCTTCTTGATGACATTTTGCAGCAGTGATACGGGTTATCGTATTAGAGGGGAGAAAAAATGAGAAAAACAGCAATGGCGATGTTTTTCATGGCATCTGTTCTGGTGATGTCAGGTGGGGGTGCGGTTTGTGCGACGACCAACCCGTTCGGTCTGGTGTACGAAGGCGCCATTACGGAAAATGTCGAAGGAAAAGTGAATATCCATCGGGTTAAATATGCCCTGCATGGTCTGGAAATTTCCGCGAATGTCTATACGCCTGCCGGCTATAAACCGGATGGACGGTATCCGGCAATAGTGGTGGCGCATCCCAATGGAGGTGTCAAGGAACAGGCGGCAGGACTTTATGCACAGCGTCTGGCGGAAAAAGGATATGTTACGATCGTTGCGGATGCCGCATGGCAAGGGGCCAGTGGCGGTATGCCGCGAAATATCGATACACCGCATTACCGGACGGATGATATCCACAGAATGGCGGATTATATCAGCCGATATCCGGGAGTGGACGCAAGCCGGCTGGGAGTACTTGGTATTTGTGGCGGAGGGGGATATACGCTGGAAGCCGCCAAATCGGACAAACGCTTCAAGGCGGTTGCCACGCTGAGTATGTTCAATTCCGGACAGGTCAGAAGGAATGGTTACATGAATTCACAGCTGGATTCTGTACAGGATCGCCTCAGGGAAGCATCAGATGCACGTATGCTGGAGATGACAAAGGGAGAGATACGGTATTCGGGCAATGTTGACTTCGATGCATTGACTGAAGAAAGTATTCGGAAAATACCGGTCGAGCTGTATCGTGAGGGAATGATGTACTACGGGAAAACACATCGTCATCCCAATGCCACATTTCGCTATACGACGAGTAGTCTGATGGAACTGATGACCTGGGATGCGATCGATCAGATAGAGCTGATCAACGTTCCGTTACTGCTCATCGCTGGTGAGCGGGCAGATTCGCTGTATATGTCTGAAGAAGCCTTTCTCAAGGCGACAGGAACGACGGAAAAGGAACTGTTCCTGATCCCTGGCGCGACGCATATCCAGACATACTTTGTTCCGGAGTATGTGGAAAAAGCGGTTTACAAACTCGATACGTTTTACGGAAAGCATTTGTAATCTGCCGATGAACGGGAAACAGGCCGGTGTCAGACAGGACTGGAGGAAAATCATGAACAGAAAATTTTGGGGAAGTCTTTTATGTGCGGGAGGGGTTTTCATGGCCACAGGAGTGATGGCGGCAGAATCTGACCAGCCGCCGCTGATGATTCAGGCTCAAGGCAGTTTTTCGGTGGGAGGAACGGTAGTTGAGGCCACGCAGAATTATGATCCGTTGCACCCTCAGGCAGCCGGGCAGACGTTGCATGGTGATCATGCCAGTGTCTCCTATCAGATTCCGGTCAATGCGCGACAGTATCCGCTGGTATTTTTGCATGGTGCGGGACAGTCGTCGCGAACATGGGAAACGACGCCGGATGGTCGCGACGGATTCCAGAACCTTTTTCTTCGCAAGGACTTCAGTGTATATCTGATGGATCAGCCGCGTCGCGGAAAGGCAGGACGCAGTACGGTTGCCGCGACGCTGAAAGCGGAGCCTAATGAGCAATTCTGGTTTGGACAATTCCGTATGGGTATCTGGCCGGTTTTTTTCAAAGGGACACGCTTTGCCAGCGACAACGATACGCTGGATCAGTTCTGGCGTCAGATGACACCTAATACCGGTCCTTATGATGCCGGACTGATTTCGGATGCAGTTTCCGGTCTGTTTGAAAAAATCGGTCCAGGGATATTGGTGACGCATTCGCAAGGGTGCGGTCCGGGTTGGCTAAGTGTGATGAAAAACGCGAATATACAGGCAGTTGTGGCGTTTGAACCTGGTAGCGGATTCGTTTTCCCGCAAGGCGAAGAACCTGAACCGATTAAAAATGCCGGCTTTTTCGGCCCCGTCAAGGCAGGTGGCGTACCACTGTCCGATTTTATGGCGTTAACGAAAATTCCCATTATCATTTATTATGGTGACAATATCCCGACTCATCCTGTCTCGGAACCGCATCAGGATTACTGGCGTGCCAGCCTTCAGATGGCAAGGCGCTGGGCCGAGACGGTCAACCGGCTGGGCGGAGATGTGACGATTGTTCATTTGCCGGAAATCGGTATAACGGGAAATACACATTTCCTGTTTTCAGACAAAAACAATGTCGAGATCGCGGATCATTTGTCTCATTGGTTTGAGACGAAAGGATTGGACAGAAGATGATGTGTGTCCCTGGTATATATGATTTGGCGAAGGGTTCACAGATTTGTCATATTGTTTGACTGAATGACCAGTAAGCTACGGAGTCCAGAATATGACACTCTGATGCAGGTTCTGAAGAAAGTGCGACGTGAAAATGGAGGGCACAATGGATGATGACGGTATGCGGGAACGCCTTGAACGACTGAAGAACCGGATGCTTGCACGGCTGGCTGTACCTGCACGACTGGAAACAGCGGTCAGCGGATTGACGATCAGCCGTTATGACAGTGAAGTCTCTGCCGAAAAGTGTTTTTACAATCCCATTGTCGCCATGGTTGTACAGGGACAAAAGCATTCTCTTGTCGGTGATCGTCCGATTGATTGTGATGAAGGGGATGGAATGATTGTCGGTGTGGATATGCCGGGCGTATTCCATATTACCCGTGCATCGTCGCAATGCCCGTTTCTTTCACTGTCTGTGAAGCTGGACAGGCGCATGGTCACTCAACTGATCACAGATATGCCGTCCATGACGGTTACGGATACAGGGTTACCGAATCCGGTTGCCGTTTTCAAAGTGACGGTGGATTTGCTGGATGCTTTTGCGCGCCTTTTGGCTTTGCTGGACACACCGGAACGGATACCGGTTCTGGCGCCGATGATTTTGCGTGAAATCCATTTTCATGTATTGAATGGCCCCCAGGGCGAGTGCCTTCGCATGTTTTGTACTCAAGGTATTCAGGCCAGCCGGATTGCGCGTGCCATTTCATGGCTGCGTGAAAATTATGTTAGCCCGCTTCAGGTAAATGAACTGGCGCAAAGGGTCAATATGGCATCTTCGACATTCAATCGTCATTTTCGGAAGGTTACCGGGTTCAGTCCGCTCCAGTTCCAGAAGCGGTTGCGACTTTATGAGGCCGAGAGACTGATGTTGCATGAAGGAAAAGATGCCAGTACTGCGGCAGTGATGGTCGGTTATGAAAGCAGTTCCCAGTTCAGTCGCGAATACAAGCGGCTGTTCGGTGAGCCACCTCGTCGGGATGTAATTCGCAAGTGTTCATGATGTCCGGATAGTGAAAGATATACAGACAAACGGATAGCAAACAGAAAAGAAAAACGGCCATGCCATAGGGGCGCGGCCGTTTGAGTGCAGGCGACAGATGTTTTACGCTTTCTGGCGCACTTTGGCAGCGATACGCAGACGCAGGGCGTTCAGTTTGATGAAACCGTTTGCGTCTTTCTGGTCGTAAGCACCGGCATCGTCTTCGAAAGTGGCGATATTGGTGTCGAACAGGGAATCGTTGCGGGATTCGCGACCGACGACGATGACGTTGCCTTTGTACAGCTTGAGGCGAACCGTACCGTTGACGTGTTCCTGTGTATGGTCAATCAGTTGCTGGAGCGCGATGCGTTCCGGGGCCCACCAGTAACCGTTGTAGATCATGGAAGCATAACGCGGCATGAGGTCGTCTTTCAGATGGGCGACTTCACGGTCGAGCGTCAGCGATTCCATGGCGCGGTGTGCCTTGAGCATGATGGTGCCTCCCGGCGTTTCATAGCAGCCGCGGGATTTCATGCCGACATAACGGTTTTCGACCAGATCCAGACGGCCGATGCCATGCTTGCTGCCCAGACGGTTCAGTTCGGTCAGAACGGCGGCCGGCGTCATCCGTTTGCCGTTGAGAGCGACAATATCGCCTTTTTCGAATGCAACATCCAGGTATTCGGCCTGATCCGGTGCTTCTTCCGGGCTGACGGTCCAGCGCCACATGGTGGCTTCCGGTTCTGCATTCGGGTCTTCGAGATGGCGGCCTTCGTAGCTGATATGCAGCAGGTTGGCGTCCATGGAATAGGGAGCGCCGCCCTGTCTGTGTTTCATTTCGATTTCGATACCGGCATCTTCGGCATATTTCAGCAGTTTTTCACGGGAAAGCAGATCCCATTCACGCCACGGAGCGATGATCTTGATGTTCGGCATCAGGGCATAGGCACCCAGTTCGAAACGGACCTGATCGTTGCCTTTGCCGGTAGCGCCGTGTGCGATGGCATCGGCGCCGGTCTGGCGTGCGATTTCGATCAGGCGTTTGGCGATCAGCGGGCGTGCGATACTGGTGCCGAGCAGGTATTCGCCTTCATAAATGGTATTGGCCCTGAACATCGGGAATACGAAGTCACGGACGAATTCTTCACGCAGGTCGTCGATGAAAATGTTTTCCGGTTTGATACCGAATTTCAGTGCTTTCTGGCGTGCCGGTTCCAGTTCTTCACCCTGGCCGAGATCGGCAGTAAAGGTGACGACTTCACACTGGTAGGTGTCTTGCAGCCATTTCAGGATGACCGAGGTGTCCAGACCGCCGGAATAGGCGAGAACAACTTTCTTTACGTCGCTCATAAGTGTCTTTCGTTTGTTTCAGTTGGAATGCAATGATGGGGGGAAATGTGTTTACGTAGGTAATCCCCCTGTTGTCAACAGGCACATTTTATGCCGTTTCTTGTGAAACGGAAACCGGCAGTCAGGCTGCCGCAGGGCATTTCCACCTCATCTCGCATGATGTGGAAATGCCCGAACGTATCAGACGACGCCCTTGACCAGATATTCGAGCAGTGCTTTCTGGACGTGCAGGCGGTTTTCCGCTTCGTCCCAGACGACGGATTGCGGGCCGTCGATTACTTCGGCGGTGACTTCCTCGCCGCGGTGTGCTGGCAGGCAGTGCATGAACAGGGCATCCGGAGCGGCACGGCGCATCTTGTCGGTATCCACGTTCCAGTTGGCGAACGCTTTCTTGCGTGCGGCGTTTTCCTCTTCGAAGCCCATGCTGGTCCAGACATCCGTGGTGACCAGATGAGCGCCTTCGCAGGCATCGGCCGGGTTGTCGAAACGGGTGAAGTGGCTGTGGTCGGGCGAAACCAGACGCAAGTCGATGTCATAGCCTTTCGGTGTGGAGACATTGACGTGGAAGCCGAATACTTCGGCGGCCTGCAGCCAGGAATACAGCATGTTGTTGGCGTCGCCGATCCAGGTGACGGTTTTGCCTTTTATCGAACCGCGGTGCTCGATGAAGGTGAATACGTCCGCGAATACCTGACAAGGGTGGTGTTCGTTGGTCAGACCATTGATGACCGGAACGCGCGAATAGGCGGCGAACCGTTCGATGATGTCATGACCGAAAGTGCGGACCATGATGATGTCGGACATGCGCGACATAACCTGTGCGGCGTCCTCGATCGGTTCGCCGCGGCCGAGCTGGCTGTCACGGGTGTTGAGATAGATGGCGGTGCCGCCCAGCTGGTGCATGCCGGCCTCGAAAGAGAGGCGGGTGCGTGTGGAACTCTTTTCGAAAACCATGACCAGCGTACGATCCAGCAAGGGATGATACGGTTCATAGTTCTTGAATTTCTGTTTGATGATGCGGGCACGTTCGATCAGATATTCGTACTCGGACAGGGTCAGGTCGGAAAATTGGAGATAGTGTTTGATTGTCATAGACTAGCGGGGCGCTCACAAGGCGCCGCTGAAACAGTTTAATATTTGATTATAGAGGATTTTTGAAAATTTTAAAAAAGCGGCGTGTTCAGCTGGCGCAGAAAACGGCGAGAACAGCGTGTTTTTCAATAAACTTTTTGCTCCGATTCGTGTACCAGCTGGCGGTACAGCTCGTGTCGCATCGGGGAAATACGGCCTTCCGAAACCGCTTCCAGAATGGCGCATCCCGGTTCGCTCAGGTGATGGCAGTTGTAAAAACGGCAATGGCCGAGATAAGGTCTGAATTCACGGAAAGCGCGTTCGAGCATGCCTTCCGACAAATGATACAGGCCGAATTCCTGAAAGCCAGGGGAATCGATGAGGGCGGTATGGCTGTCGATCCGGTACATGCGGGTGTAGGTGGTCGTGTGTTTTCCTGAGTTGAGAACGGTCGAAATTTCGCGGGTGGCGATGTCGGCTCCCGGTACCAGCAGATTGATCAGCGAGGATTTGCCCATGCCGGACTGGCCGATCAGAATGGATGTACGGTCGGTGACGAGCGGTGTCAGTGTGGCAAGTGTTTCGTCGGGATGGGCGATTGCCGAGACTTCGTGAACCGGATATCCCAGTGCCGCATAAAAGCCGACCCGTTTGCGTGCCGCATCCAGCCGGTCTGCGATATCGGTTTTGTTCAGGATAAGGTGCGCTTCGATTTCAGCCGCCTCAGCCGCGACGAGCGCGCGTGAAACCAGATCGTCTGAAAATCCCGGTTCGGTCGCGACAACGATGAACAACCTGTCGATATTGGCCGCGAGGAATTTGGATTTGTACTGGTCGGAGCGGTAAAGCAGCGAGCGGCGTTCTCCGACGGATTCGATGACGGCTTGCCCTTTTGCGGTGGACAGGATGTGGACGTTGTCGCCGACGGCGACATCGCTTTTTTTCCCGCGTGTGAAACAGTGCAGCATTTTGTCGCCTGTATCGGCCAGATAATGTCGTCCGTGTGCGGCAACGATTTGTGCAGTCAATAATTCTTTTGTCATGAATGTCCCAGCAAATGATGGATACGGATACTGGCCGGCGGGTGCGAATCGTAAAAAGCGGAATGCAACGGGTCGGGCGTCAGAGTGGCGGCATTGTCTTCGTAGAGTTTGATGAGTGCGCTGACCAGATGGCTGGCTTGTGTGTGCTTCGCAGAAAAAGCGTCTGCCTCGAATTCATGTTTTCTGGCGTTTCCTGAAAGGAACGGCGAGAGGAAAAAGGTGAAAACGGGCAGAATCAGCGCGAACAAAATCAGGGCAAGCGCATCCGATGCCAGTGCCGGATCGATACCCAGTCCGGCAAAAAACCAGGCTTCATGACGCAAAAATCCCAAAAGCGCCAGCAGGGCCAGCGAAAACAGACAGGAAAACACGATACGTTTGAAGACGTGTTTCAAATGGAAGTGCCCCAGTTCATGAGCGAGTACGGCCTCGATTTCATCGGGGGTCAGACGTGCCAGCAGCGTATCGAAAAATACGACCCGCTTGGCCGAACCCATGCCGGTAAAGTAGGCGTTTCCGTGTGCGCTGCGTTTTGAACCGTCCATGACGAACAGGCCGCTGGAGCGGAAACCGGTTCGCTGCATCAGTCGCTCGATGCGGGTTTTCAGGGCTTCATCCGTCAGGGGCGTGAACCGGTTGAACAACGGTGCGATCCATGTCGGGTAAAGAAAAAGCATCAGGAACTGGAAAAGACACCAGAGAATCCAGGCGTAGAACCACCACCATGTTCCCGCTTTTTCCATGACGGTCAGCAAAATCCACAGTACAGGCATACCGATGATGATGCCGAGCGCAGTCTGTCTGGCAAGATCGCACAGATACAGCGAACGCGTCATATGGTTGAAACCGAATTTTTCCTCGATGACGAATTGCCGGTAATAATCGAAAGGCAGGTCGATTGCACCGGAAATGGCGACGGTAGCGGCAATCAGCGCGATTTGCCCGGTCATGGTGTTGCCGGTGACGGGGAAAATGTGGCTGGCGAGATACTGGAGTCCGCCGCCAAGTGTGAAACCTGTCAGAACGAGCGCATCGACGACAAGGGTCGCCAGGCTGAAGCGGATTTTGGCGAGGGTATAGTCAGCGGCCTTGCGGTGAGCGTCTGCAGTGATGCTGGCGGCGAATTGTTCGGGAACCTTGTCGCGGTGTTTGCTCACGCTGCGCCATTGTCTGGCGGCGAGCCAGAAGCGGATGAGCAGGGTCGACAGCAGAAAAAAAAGAAATAATTGCGTAAACGCGAGTGCTGACATTTTGTCCTTGTGAGAAAATGGCCGATTATGTCGATAAGGAAGAAATTATGTCACAAGCTCAGGAAACGCAACCGGAACGGTCTCAAAATAATGGCATGAAAAGACGGCCGGATGAAATGAATCTGATTTGGGTCGATCTGGAAATGACAGGACTCGATCCCGAGACGGACCGGATTATCGAAGTCGCGCTGGTTGTGACGGATCCGAATCTGAATGTGCTGGCGGAAGCGCCGGTATTCGCCATTCACCAGTCCGACGAGATTCTCAACGGGATGGATGCATGGAACAAGGGAACGCATGGCCGTTCCGGGCTGATCGATCGCGTCAAGGCATCGAATGTGACCGAAGCCATGGCTGAAGACGCCCTGATCGAATTTCTTCAGCCATACGTGCCGAAAGGAAAATCGCCGATGTGCGGCAATACGATTTGCCAGGATCGCCGTTTCATGGCCAAGACTATGCCGAAACTGGAAGCGTATTTCCATTATCGGAATCTGGACGTTTCCACACTGAAAGAAATCGCAAGACGCTGGAAACCGGAACTGGTGGACGGCTTCAGAAAAATGCAGAGGCATACCGCGCTGGCCGATATTCTGGAATCCATTGAAGAACTGCGCTATTACAGGGAACATTTCATCCGTATTTGATACGAGCCATGAACCGTTTGCCGGAAAAAACGGGTGCCACCCCAGTCGATGGAGACGAACTGCGCGAGCTGATCAGTCATCAGGAAAAGATTCGCGAGAACGAGCGCAAGCGTATCGCACGCGAGATTCATGATGAACTGGGACAGCATTTGCTGGCGTTGCGTATCGAAATATCCCTTCTGAAACAGGATATCTGCAATGACGCCGGAGCGCGTGCGAAACGGATAGACGAAATACTGGCGCATATCGACCTGACAGTCAAAAGCGTCAGATCGCTGATCAACGATTTGCGACCTGCCGTGCTGGATCTGGGACTGGTCGCTTCGCTGGAGTGGCAGGCGCGGGATTTTTCACGTGCCAACGGAGTGACCTGCATTTTTCATACGGAAGACGACAGGCTCGAACTGGACGACAGACATGCCACCGTACTGTTCCGTGTGTTGCAGGAAGCGTTGACCAATGTCGTCAAGCATGCCAAAGCCGACAAGGTGGAAATCGGGTTGCGCCGTGACGGGGAAAATCTGGTACTGACGGTGGCGGATAACGGTGTCGGGATGCCGAAGGTGCGCAACCGCAAGATCAAGTCGTACGGACTGGCCGGTATTCGGGAACGTATCGGCATGCTGGGCGGCGAGTTCAGAATCAAGACCGGCGATACCGGTACGACACTGGCATTCGTCATTCCATACAGGGAAAAAACCGCCGGGACTGCATAGCGTCTCATGAGCGGGTATTGTCTTCTATCAGCGGTGTCAGCAATTCGAGGGTGCGTTGTGTCGCACCGTGTTGCCTTTGCGCGAATGCGCGGGCGCGTTCTCCCATGTCATGCCGTAACGCATCGTCCATAAGCAACGCATTGGTCTGCTGCATCATTTCGCGTGCGGAATGGATGCGGATGGCGGCATTGCAGGCGATGGCATCGGCGGTTATCGCCTCGAAATTGAAAGTGTACGGGCCTGTCAGTACCGGTTTGCCGACGGCGCAAGCCTCGATCAGGTTCTGACCGCCCAGCTTTTCAAGACTTCCGCCGATGAATGCCAGATCGCAGGCGGCGTAGTACATGAACATTTCTCCCATGGAGTCTCCCAGAAGAATCCGCACGTCAGGAGGAACGGAGCGTTCCGGTATATCTCCCAGCGTTGACCGTCTGACCATGGGGATACCGCGCTTTTCGATCATGCGCGCGACATCATCGAAACGCTGCGGATGTCGCGGGACAAGCAAAAGCAGAGCGTTCTCTGTCAGTTCTTCAAGTGTGTCGAGAATCTGCGTTTCCTCTCCGTCACGCGTGCTGGCGCACATCAGTACCGGCCGGTTGCCGATTGATTCGCGCAGATACAGTCCCTTTTCGAGTGCGACGGCAGGTGGTGTGATGTCGAACTTGACGCTACCTGTGACGACGATACGTGTGCTGCCGAATCGTGCCAGCCGGTCGGCATCGGTTTGCGTCTGTGCGGCGACAACGGAAAATCCGCTTGCCGCTTCCTGCATGATGGAGCGCAGCTTCATGCCCTTTTTCAGGGAACGTTCCGACAATCTGGCATTGACCAGCGCAAGCGGGACATGATGCCGGACACATTGCCGGATGAGATTGGGCCATATTTCGGTTTCGAGCAAAATGCACAGGCATGGGCGGTAATGCTCGATGATGCGGCGCATCATCGTATTGGTGTCGTAAGGCAGGTAAGCCTGAATCAGGCGACCGGCCTGTTTTTCGGCATGAAACAGTTCTTCTCCGGTGGCGCGTCCTGCTGGCGTCATGTGCGTCAGCAGGATATCGGAAGCAGGAAAGCGTGCCATCAGTGCCCTGACGAGCGGTTCGGCGGCACGCGTTTCGCCGACCGATACGGCATGAACCCAGATACGCGCTGCCACCGCCGGTGCGTGCGGAAAAAAGCCAAGGCGTTCGGCGATATGACGCCGGTAACCCGGTTCTTTTCGTCCGCGCCAGTAAAGCCTGAACAGGGCGAGCGGCAGGATCAGCCACCACAGGATGGAATACAGAAATCTCATGGGATCATTTCGGAATGGGACAGGCAGTATTATCCTTGAAATCGGTGAGGGTATGGTATGCGGCCATGAGGGCAAACAAAAAATTTCCGCTGTTACCCGATTGATTTTTACAAAGTACAATATGATTGTGGTTGGTATCCGGCAGACCGCCGGGTATCGTGCGGCTCCGGCAGGATGGAGCGCAAAAAGACGGTGGCTGTGCACACCTGACGACAGGCAAGTTTATCAGGGGCGCTATGGAACTTCGTATTGCAACTTACAATATTCACAAAGGGGCATCGATCGATCATCGGCCAATCATTCAGGAGCTGAAACGGTCCATCCGTTCTCTCAGTGCGGATGTGATTTTCCTGCAAGAGGTTCAGGGTCGCCATGACCTGATGACGAACCGCCATGCCCTGTTGTGGCAGGACAGGGGGCAGCATGCGTATCTGGCTGGCAATTCGCTGTATTGCGCCTATGGCAAAAACGCCGTCTATGAGCATGGTCACCACGGCAATGCGCTGCTGAGCGCCTATCCGATCGTGTCGCAGTTCAATACGGACGTATCGGATCATGCGCTGGAGTCGAGAGGTATTCTGCATTGTGTCCTGCAGACGCCGGAGACGAAAGTGTATTGCTATGTCATCCATCTGGGGCTGTTCAACGGCAGCCGTATCAGGCAGACGCATGCGCTCATCGACACGGTTCGCCGTTCCGCTCCGGAAGACGCGCCCGTCATTATCGCTGGCGACTTCAATGACTGGAACAACAACTTGTCCGACTTGCTGCGCAAGGCATTGCGTGTCAAGGAAGTGTTCGATGAAATGGGCGAGCGGGAAGAAGGGAAGAAAACGTTTTTCCCGCGTCTGACAGGCAAGGTGCCCAAACCGCTGCCGGCGAGAACCTTCCCCGCCCTGTTTCCGTTTTTCCGGCTTGACAGGATTTACGTCAGGGGGTTCAGGGTCGATTCTGCGCGTGTCATGCAAGGTGCGCCATGGACGGCGCTGTCCGATCATGCGCCGCTGGTCGCGTCTTTGCGGACAGAATGAAGGATGGACGGCGTCCGTTACAATACGTCGCGCAATCATCTGGTTCTGTTGCAGAATGGAGATGATTTTTTTCCGTCGCTGATCGAGGCGATCGATGACGCGGTTTCCGAAATCTATCTCGAAACGTACATCTTTTTTCCAGACGAAGTCGGCAGACGTGTCATAGATGCCATGAAGCGCGCGGTTTCCAGAGGCGTGCAGGCGCACGTCATCATCGACTGGCTGGGAACAGGGCCGCGCCTGTGCCGGCTGCTGGCGAAAGAATTCAGTCAGTCCGGTATCCAGTATCACATCTTCAACAGCTGGTTCAGGCGCGGTTTCGTCAGACTCCACCGGAAACTGTGTGTGGTCGATCAGGCTGTCGCGTTTGTTGGCGGCATCAATATCCTGAGTGACTGGCGATACGACTATAACCGGAAACGCAAATTGTCGTCGCCCAGACAGGATTTTGCCGTGCGTGTGGACGGTATGTTGTCGATGCTGATTTACCAGGAGGCGATCAGGTTGTGGGAGCAGACCGGAAAACTGACCTTGTGGGAGCGTTTCGACCGGTATCGCGCACTTTACCGGCAGCACAGGCATACACGGACGCGAATGGTGCTGTCGAGTTTTATCGTCCGGGACAATTTCAGGAACAGGCGGACGATTCAAAAAGCTTATCTCAAGGCCATGGGGATGGCGCGGCGGCAGATTTTGCTGGTCACACCCTATTTCGCGCCCGGACGGCGTTTCAGGAATGCGCTGGCTTCCGCGGCATCGCGCGGTGTGGAAGTCGTCGTGCTGATCGGCAGTGGGGAGTTCTGGGTACAGGATTCCGTGGCGCAGGCCTTTTATCCCAAATTGCTTTCCAGCGGCGTCAAGGTGTATGAGTACCGGAAAACCCAGCTGCACGGCAAGGTGGCGGTCATCGATGACCGGTGGGCCACCGTCGGCTCGAGCAACTGTGACGGATTGAGCCTGTTTCTCAATCATGAAGCCAATATCGTCGTCCGGGACGAGGAGTTTGCGGGAGAGCTGAAAAGGCGGATAGAAGCGGCGATCATGGATGCGGAGCCAATCGATGCGCGCGATTTCATGAATCGTCCCTGGTACCGGCGTTTCTGGTATGGCACGGCCTTTCTGATTTATCGTTTTATCATGCGGGTGATCACCTGGGGAGACTACAACTGAGCCCGGCAAAGGCTATCCTCTTTCCGATGTTCCCTGTAAAATGCACTGTGAAGAAGCAGGCCAGACAGTCGCCGGTTTCCGGATTCATGCCGGAAACGGGAGGAAGGTCCGGACACCACAGGACAGGGTGACGGTTAACGGCCGTCCGTCGAAAACCGCAAGGCATAAGGCGAGGAACAGGGCCACAGAGACGAGCGTATTAGGTTACGGTGAAACGCGGCAACCTCCACCTGGTGCAATTCCAAATAGGCACGCATTGATGTGGTCCGCGGAGCGTGTGGGTAGGAAGCTTGAGCGCCGGAGCGATCCGG
>CASETG010000043.1 GCA_949290765.1 Oxalobacter formigenes
ATTTCTTCAGCACATCACGACGTCTCTTGACGGAATCCGACAGATCTTTCAGCAGTTTGCTGCTGTCATCCCAACCGATACAGGCGTCGGTTACCGACTGGCCATAAACCAGCGGTTTGCCCGGAACATGATCCTGACGGCCTCCGACCAGATTCGATTCGATCATGACACCGATGATCTTGTCATTACCGCTGGCGATATTCCGTCCGACTTCCGCGCAGACCGGCACCTGGTTTTCAGCTTTCTTTGAGCTGTTGCCGTGCGAGGCGTCGATCATGATTCTCGGCGACAGGCCGGCCGCTTCCACCGCCTTGCAAGCCGCTTCGACACTGGCTGCATCGTAATTGGGCTTGTAACCGCCACGCAAGATGATGTGGCAATCGTGATTGCCCTGCGTTTCGAAAATGGCGGTATGACCGCCTTTGGTGACCGACAGGAAATGATGCGGATGCGACGCGGCCTTGATGGCGTCGATCGCGATCTTGATGTTGCCGTCCGTACCGTTCTTGAATCCGACCGGGCACGACAAACCGGAGGACAACTCGCGGTGTACCTGCGATTCCGTCGTTCGCGCGCCGATCGCACCCCAGCTGATCATGTCCGCCACATACTGCGGGCTGATCATATCCAGATATTCGGTGGCGGCCGGCAAACCCAGTTCGTTGACGTCACGCAACAGTTCACGTGCAATGTGCAAACCTTCGTTGATACGGTAGCTGTGATCCATGAACGGGTCGTTGATCAGGCCTTTCCAGCCGATCGTCGTACGTGGTTTTTCGAAATACACCCGCATGACAACAATCAGATCATCGGCATATCGCTGCTGTTCCTCTGCCAGACGATGGGCATATTCCATCGCGGCTTTCGGATCGTGAATCGAGCAGGGGCCGATAATCACGACGAGACGGTCATCCTGATCGTGCAAGACACGATGGATGGACTCTCTGCAGGTTGAAACCGTTTCGGCTGCCTTCTCCAGGCAGGGAAACTCGCGTATCAAATGAGATGGTGGTGTCAGTTCTTTCATCGCGAGAATTCTTAAGTCATCGGTGGGTTTCATGGTTTTTCCAGTCTTGATAAACGAAAAAACCGCCAATTATGGCGGTTTTCAGGAATTTCGGTATCTCTTTACTCGAGCGATTGCCGCTTCTCCACCGCCAATGGGCTGGAATAGCTAAAGTAAAAATAATAAAAGTGTGCGAAATTCAACATTTTTACGAAACAAACGCTTGAGATTATGTGTTCATTCATTGTAAACCAGTTTTTCCGGTCTGACAAAGATTTCTTTTAATTTTATACGGTTCCGCCAACCGTGACGTCCTCGATACGCAATGTCGGCTGACCGACACCGACAGGCACGCTTTGTCCTTCCTTGCCGCAGACGCCGATACCGGAATCCAGCCGCATATCGTTGCCGATCATGGAGACCCGTTTCAGAATATCCGGCCCGTTACCAATCAGGGTCGCCCCTTTTACCGGATACGTCAGCTTGCCGTTTTCGATCATATACGCTTCGCTGGCGGAAAACACGAACTTGCCGTTGGTGATATCCACCTGCCCGCCGCCGAAATTCGCAGCATACAAGCCTTTTTTGACCGATGCGATGATTTCGCCCGGATCACGATTGCCTGCCAGCATGAACGTATTGGTCATGCGCGGCATCGGCAAATGGGCAAACGATTCGCGCCGTGCATTGCCCGTTACCGGCATATTCATCAGGCGCGCATTCAGGGTGTCTTGCAAATACCCCTTGAGAATGCCGTTCTCTATCAGCACCGTGCATCGCGTCGGATTGCCTTCATCATCCATATTGAGCGAACCGCGCCGGTTGGCGATAGAGCCGTCATCGACTACGGTAATACCGTCAGCCGCCACTTTTTCGCCCAGTCTTCCGGAAAAAGCACTGGAACCTTTCCGGTTGAAATCACCTTCCAGACCATGTCCGACCGCTTCATGCAGGAGGACACCGGGCCAGCCCGAGCCGAGAACCACGGTCATGGGACCTGCCGGAGCGGGGCGCGCCTCGAGATTGACCAGCGCAGAACGTGTGGCTTCATCGACATATTGCCGTATCAGCTCGTCGGTGAAATAGGTATAGCCATAACGGCCACCGCCACCGGCCGTTCCCATTTCACGCCGTCCGTTTTCCTCGGCGATGACGGTCACAGACAAACGGATCAGCGGTCTGACATCGGCAGCCAATGTGCCGTCGCTGCGTACGACCATCACGATATCGAACTCACCCGCCAGACCGGCCATGACCTGAACGATGCGAGGATCGGTCGCCTTGGCAAGTTTTTCCACTTTTTCCAGCATCGCCACTTTTTCCGCCGCACTGATCGTCTGGAGCGGGTCATCGGGAATATACAACGAATGCACTGCCGCCGGCTTCAGCGATGAAGCGACTTTCGCGATTCCTGCCCCCTGGCGACCGATCGTTCGGGTCGCTCTGGCCGCTTCCTCAAGCGAAGCCATCGAAATATCGTCCGAATAGGAAAACGCCGTTTTGTCACCGGATACCGCACGCACACCGACACCCTTGTCGATCGAAAAACTGCCCGTCTTGACGATACCCTCTTCCAGACTCCAGCTCTCGTTTTTCGTGAACTGGAAATACAGGTCGGCATAATCGACCTGATGCGTGAAGATACCGCCGATTGCGCGAAGCAGCGCCGGTTCATCCAGACCGAACGGCTCCAGCAAAACGGATTTGGCCAACCCGGCGGCTTCTTTTGTCAAATGTGTGGACGACATCAGCAACAATCCTTTGAATGAAAGTACATGGCGATTGTAGTGTATTGCGCCAAAAATTGCAGACATCAACGGACCAATCCGCCGAAGATGAAAGCGATAAACGGAACGGGCAAAATGCCGCCCGTACCGGGAAACGGCATTTTTATACCATACCGTGAAACGGATATCAGAGTTTGCGATGTCTTAAGGCGGGCAATTTTTCACGAATGGACGCCATTCTCCCGAAATCCAGCTCGCCAGCGACAACGCCTTCTCCTTCCGGCAATACCGCTTTCACCTCGCCCCATGGATCGATCAGCATTGTATGCCCCCACGTCCTGCGTCCCGTGACATGCCGGCCACCTTGTGCGGCTGCAAGCACATAAGCCTGATTTTCGATTGCACGTGCGCGCAACAGGATTTCCCAGTGCACCTTGCCGGTCGTGTAGGTAAAGGCAGATGGGACCACGATCAGCGCACAATCGCCGAATGCCCTGTACAGTTCGGGAAATCGCAAATCGTAGCACACGGACAACCCCACTTTTCCGAACGGTGCCTGAAACGTCACGACTTCATGTCCGCCTGCAATAGCCAGCGATTCGTCATATGATTCACGCTCTGTCGCAAATCCGAACAGATGAATCTTGTCATAGCGTGCGACATTTTTTCCCTCGGCATCGTACACCAGAGAACTGTTCAATACTTTTCCGGGTTCGTTCGATACCAGCGACAGCGTCCCGCCGATCAGCCAGATACCGTTCTCGCGCGCAGTTTCAGCCATGAAATCCTGAATCGCCCCCGTTCCGAACACTTCGGCATGTTGCAATTTTTCAGTATCGTTGTAACCGATACCCGGCCAGTACTCCGGCAACAATACCAGATCGGCCCCCTGACTGGCCGCCTCGCCGATCAAACGTCTTGCCGTCACGATATTTTCCTCGACAACCGGCGTGGAAACCATCTGGATGGCAGCCACTTTCGTCATGTTCACTCCTTTCTATGATTGTCTGTTTCGCCTGTTTTCTTGCCGGGTTCACTTTTGATTTCGCGGATAACCGGCTCTTTCCACGAACCTGTGACACTGTATTCGTGCGTAAACTGTTTCATCAGCGGTTCTCTCAGGAACATCTGCGCAAGAAACGTGCCGACGCCGATAGCGGGATTGATGAAACCATAGGCAATGGAAGCGGCAGCCGCATTGATTTCCGGAATGATGACCACATGCAGGTTCTGTGATTCTCTGGCGATATTGACGCTGCCATTCATCAGAACAGTTGCATTGACACCGTTCATTTTCAGATTTTCCGTATTCATGATCCCGTTGGCGATCGTGGCATTGGCCGTAATTTCGTCAAAGGCGAACCCTTTGGAAAAGATGTCGCGGAAATCCAGATTCAGGCGACGCGGCAACGATTGCAGACTGATGACGCTGAGCAGTTTGGCCGCACCCGGATCTGCCTTGAGAAACTGTCCCGCCTGCACCTTGAGCGACATTTTGCCCGACAACGACGGTAAATCCAGTGCGAAAGGCACACTATCCCAGCTGAGATCCCCCTTCATTTCCCCGTTTCCGCGTTTGATGAGATCGTCATATCCGAGACGCCCCAGCAATTTTCCGGCATTTTTGATATTCAGCACGTAATGCAGCCGGGTCTGCTGCCGGTTTCCCGCTACCGAAATCCAGCTGCCGGAGGCATCGAGCACCGCATCGTTATTGGTGATTTTCAGCCGGTTGATCCGCCACTCACGCCCGCCCTTGAAAGACACGTTGTTGGCCACGATTTCCGTTTTGCCCAGATGTTTTTCAAAAAGCGTCAGTTCGTCCGTCACGATATCCAGTGACGGAATCCAGTAGGTATTTTCCTTGCCTGCCGCAGCGGATGCCTGTTTCAGCGAGGATTGCAGGATATTGAGCGACTTCAGTCGCGCGACGAGCTTGCCGCTAAGGTCTTTCCCTGTCGCTTCCTGCCATTTCAGCTGGCCATTGATCTGGTTCGAAGCGATATGGAAATCCCAGTTTCCCGCCTGACGCGCTCCGTTGAGACGGACATTGTTGAGCAACATATCCAGCGCCAGAATTTCATCGGCATCGACTGAAAAGTATCGCGGATAGACATACTGTACCAACGTACTCTCACCGGACGATGCATCGCCCTTCTCTCCGGAAAGTGTATAAAAGTCCTTGAGAAATCCGCTCCACGTATTGAAATCGACGCTGCGCATACTGATGCCCAGCGACAGTCCATCCTGCAATACCGGTTTTGTATTGATACCGATTCCGCCCTGCATGACACGCCATGCCGAACGTTTCTCTTTCTGGCGCAAATATCTTGCCGTCATGCTGTCGCCATAAACGACCGTCAATTCATCTCGCATATCGCTGCCGGCAACTGGCAAATCCTTCAGGACGACACTTAGCGGCACAGCGCTGCCCGCCGGTTTTCCCAACGGCACAGGCAAACCGATTTTCAGGCCTTTCAGCGATGAGTCAACCCGTATCAGACCGTCGCTGATGCTGACCATATACGGCGTATTGCCCGAGAGGTTTTGCACCAGTTTGCCCATCACACCGGTGTTATAGGTCCGTTGCAACCCCTTCGCACTCAAGACACCATCTGCTCGTACCAGAAAACGGCCGTCCTGCTGTGTACCGCCGGATACCGTCACCGGCTCATGCAGAAAATCCCCACGGACTTTTTCCAGCCGGAAGCCTTTTTCGGAAAACAACAACTGTCCTTGCGTTTTCGCGATAACCGGCAAATCTTCCAGCAAGACGATATCGTTATTATCGAACTGCAATACTCCCTTGACTGTGGAAGATGCCATTTTTTCAAGCGGCAGATGCATTTCCAGCGCCAGTTTCGCATTACCGGTCGCCCTGGTCTTTTCCGTCAGATGACCGATCCAGTCCGTAACGGGCGACAAATTGACGTACCCGACCAGATTCTGCAATGTCCCCGCAGCTTTTCCCCTGATATCGAGCTGCGGGTTGTCCGACAGGACATCGGCGATAACGACATCCACATTTTCCAGCACTGCATGGTTGGTCTCTGCACTGTCGGCATGAACGGCCAGATAACTGCCGTTCATGCGAAATTCACCCTGGATTTTCTCGATAACCGGCCACAAGGGACGTTTGCCATCCTCCGCAAGCGTATTGGGCGTGAAATTCAGCAATGCATCGACCAACCGGGCACGAACCGAGAAAATACCGTTGCCGCTCTGTTCAGCATACGGAAAATCGGCAAGCGCCCCTTTAAGGCGGATTTCCGCCTCACTGACTTTTCCGCCTTTCAGGGCACCGCTGAGCCACTCGCCGAGCGAAACAGGCGTCTGAAGCGGGATGTATTTCCTGACGTGCGCGATTTCCAGATTTTCGACTTTCGCCGTCAAATCCGCACGGCCATACCGGTTCACCGTGTCTTTCAGGTCATTCGCATACTGTCCGGAAACATGCACCCGCATACCATCCTGCATCAGCGACAACTGCCCGACATCAACGGACAATACATTCTCGACAGAACGTTTCCAACTGATTCCCGCCTTCAGTTCATCGACTTTTTGCGAAGCGTTCATGGGGTAAAGCGGCAAGGCCAATAGCGCATTTTTCGAGTCCAGCACCAGCTCGCCGCCATATTCATTGGCAGAAACCGACCCTGTCAGATTCGCGAATCCCGGGCGCGCAGGAAGAAGCGATGCCTGTCTGGACACAGTTTGCGCATAACCGGCATTGCTCTTTTCCATGACCGTCAATCCTTCAAAACGCCCCTTGAGCAAATACGCAGGGGCGGCTCCGGCAGTTTTTTTCCATTCGACGGTGACGCCTGATAGCATGCCGGCCAGATGACGCGACTCCACCTGACTGCGTATTTCCTGTCCGACGGGCAAATAAGGCAAAAATGCCGTCAGTTCACGGATATCGAGCTTGCCGACTTCAACTTTCAGTTCCTCGGGCACACTGTCTTGTCCGGGGACATACATGACGGAAAAGGTCGTGTCGTGCAATGTCTTGCCATTTGTCGTTTCCATCGAAAAATTCCGTACCGCGTAGGTATATGCCGGTTTTTTCTCCGAATCCCCCGCAGTCGTGCCATCTTTTTGCCGCTCCATCGCGAAACGTCCCGATACGCGACGTACATCGAGTACCGGCAATGCCGCATCTGTTGCCAACCGGATATCCTTGCCTTCGACATCGGCCGTCACGCCGGACAGTCTGAAGCCATCCAGCGCCAGCCATGCGCGAACAGAACCGGAACCGCCTTGTATATCTACCGGAAAATCGACAAACCGCTTCCATTCATCCAGCCGGAGCCCCGGTATATCCGCATACAGTTCCCCTTTCCATGTCGAAAAATCCGAAATGCGCCCGGCAAACCTGGGATGCGACAAGTCCCCCCGGATATCGAGTGTATCTGCCAGTGCGGCATCCGGCACCGCCGTCAGACGGAAACGGTGGCGGCGACCACGATTTTTCATGACGAAACCGACCTGCTCCAGATTCAGTTCCTGATTGCCGCGAGCTGCATCTTTCCAGTGCAGTTTTCCGTCGCGTATTACGATTTCATGCTGCTTCAGCACCCAGTCACCTACGCTGGACTCTTCCCTGTCATCGTTTTCCAGACGGATACCCGCTACATAAAAATGTCCTTCCCTGTCGCGCATGATCTGTATGTCCGGCCTGTCGATTTGCAACGATTCCAGACGGACTTCCATCAATGGCAACGACCACCACGAAACGACTGCGCCGACATGCTCCAGACGTACGACTTCATGTCCGTCACCATCCGATACCACGACATTTTCCAGATCGACCCTCGGCCGAAAGCCATACCATGAAGCCCTGATTTCCGAAAACGAAACGGGACACCCAAGAGACTCGCTCGCCATGCGCTCGATTTCCGCCTTGTAGACGCCGACTTGCGGCAACACGATATAACGTATACACAGAATGGTCGCGGCGACTGCCAGACAACCCGCAAAGAAAATGCCGAAAACCACTCTGAAAAAAAAGCGGTAGCGATAAGCGACATCGGCAAGCGCATCCGCAAAGCGCGTCCGGAACGCGCCCCGTCGCTTGCCGTTTTCCTGATTTTCCTGCCGTTGCGGTTGCATCACATATGAGAAAGCGTTTAATAAACGTAAAATACCACAGTGTCATCCCGATTTTTGAACCATTGTCCAGAATAACGATTGTCCGTTTTGCGCAAAACGACATTTACCCGGTGTTACAAATATGAAACCCTCTCTCATTCCTGCCGAAGAAGCTTCCCGTTTTTATCTGCACTGGCTAAATGCCGACCGTGAGAAACGTCAAGCGCAAATACAGACCCTTGTTCATTCTCCGCTGGATCGCGCCGATCTGCCGGCTTTGCTGAAACAGGAACTCGATAACGGTTATCCGCTTCCCCGTGCGATGCGCCGGCTCAGGAATCTGCTGGTTTGCGCCATCATCGAACGTGACCTGTCGGGGCTGGCCGATTTGTCGGAAGTCGTCGGCGCCATGACACATTTCGCAGAATTCGCCATTCGTACCCATCTGGATGCCCTTTATGAAGAACTGGTCGAGACACACGGCATTCCTGTCGGCTCGCACTCCGGCAAAAAACAGAAAATGATCGTCCTTGGCATGGGCAAACTCGGCGGTTGCGAACTGAACGTCTCGTCGGATATCGACCTGATTTTCGTGTATCCCGAAAACGGCGACACCGTTGCCACGCGTCCCGGACAACGCCTGCTTTCCAATCAGGAATTTTTCACGCGGCTCGGCAAACGTTTTATCGGCGCGCTTTCCGAAATCGCGGAGGACGGCTTCACGTTCAGGGTGGATATGGCATTGCGTCCCAATGGGGCATCCGGTCCGCTCGTCGCCAGTTTCGGTATGGTCGAACAGTATCTGATCGTACAGGGTCGCGAATGGGAACGTTACGCATGGATCAAGGCACGCGCCATTACCGGGGACACCGAAGATATCGAGATACTGAGACGCATCGTGCATCCCTTCATCTACCGCCGTTATCTCGACTTCAGCGTGATCGACGCCATCCGCAACCTGCACCAGCAAATCCGAGCCGATGTCATCCGTCAGGAAAGATTGCATCCAGAGCGCAGCAACAACATCAAGCTGGGGCGCGGCGGCATCCGCGAAATCGAGTTCCTCGCGCAAATGTTCCAGCTCATCCGCGGCGGTCGCGACCCGGCGCTCCAGGACAAGTCCACACGCAATATCTTGCGTATCCTCGCCGAGAAAAGACAACTTGACGAACCGACAGCCAATGCACTGCTGGATTCATATACTTTCCTGCGCAATCTCGAACACCGCATCCAGTATCTGGACGATGCACAAACGCACTCGCTGCCTTCCGGCGAAAACGATCTCCGTATCGTCGCCAACGCCATGGGTATGAGCGATTCCGCGCAACTGCTGGAGGCCCTGCAAAAACACCGTGATTTCGTCTCCGGCCAGTTCGATGCCGTATTCAGCGACAAATCATCCGGCCAGGACCCGTCCAGACCAGTCATTCCGCAACCGCTTTTGTCCAGCCAGACAGAAGAAGAACAACTCCAGTTCCTGCAAACCAAACTGGAAACACTCGGTTTTTCCGATACGGCCAATGGTGCCAGACGACTGTTGTCGTTCTGGAAAACGAACCGCATCCGCTCCCTGTCGGATGCCAACCGCACCAAACTGATCGCGCTGGTCAATTCGCTGTTGCCCGAGCTGCTCGAGAATGCCCATGAACCTTTGACGACACTGGGCCGCCTGCTGGATTTTTTCGAATCCATCGCACGGCGAACCGCCTACCTGTCGCTTTTGACCGAATACCCTGCCGCGGCACAGCGACTGATGCGCATGCTCGACGCGAGCGAATGGGCAGCCCGCTACCTGACGAAGCACCCGATCCTGCTTGATGAATTGCTGGACGCACGTACATTGCTTGCCCCTCCAGACTGGACGACTTTCACATCGGAACTCGATGCACAGCTGGAAAACCAGCGTGGCGATACCGAATTGCTGATGGATACCCTGCGCGAAACGCATCACGCCCAGCTGTTCCGTCTTCTGGCTCAAGATCTGGCCGGTGCGCTGACCGTCGAACGGCTGGCCGACCATCTTTCCAAACTGGCCGACATTATGGTGGAAGCAACGCTGCGCGAAGTCTGGCAAGCCATGCCGAAACGCCACAGGGAAGTCCCGCGTTTCGCCGTAATCGCCTACGGAAAACTGGGCGGCAAGGAACTGGGTTATGCGTCCGATCTGGACCTGATTTTCCTGTATGAAGACGACCATCCTGACGCCCCGATGCTTTATACACGTCTGGCACAACGTTTCATCACCTGGATGACCAGCCCGACCTCGGCCGGCGTATTGTTCGATATCGACATCGCCTTGCGCCCGGACGGCGCCAGCGGTCTGATGGTGTCGAGTTTCGACTCGTTCGAGCGCTACCAGAACGAATCAGCCTGGGCATGGGAACATCAGGCGTTGACCCGGGCCCGTTTCTGCGCCGGCGACACCTCCATAGGAAGCCGTTTCGAAGACTTGCGCAACCGCATTCTCCGCCAGTCACGCGATTCGGCATGGTTGAAAACGGAAATCCTCAAGATGCGCCAGCGCATCCATGATGCACACCCGAACCGCTCGACCCTGTTCGACCTGAAACACGATGCCGGCGGCATGATCGACATCGAGTTCATCGTGCAATATCTGGTACTGGAATACTCACGCCAATATCCCGAACTGACCAACAATTTCGGCAATATCGCCTTGCTGAAAACGGGCGGCGAACTGGGCCTGATTCCGGCTGAGGCCGGAGAAACGGTATCCGCCATTTACCGGCAATTCAGGAGACTGCAACATCAAATCAGAATGCAGGGAGCCGAACAGGCGCGTGTCGAACCGGAAAGCGTCAAGACGCAAAGCGATGCCGTCAAGGCGTTGTGGCAACGCATATTCGGATGAAACATCCCTGTCGTAAGGCGTTTCCGACAACCCCCCCGTTCAGGATTGACGGGGCACCGCTTTGCCGTACAACGTGTCGGTTTCATCGCGTACATGACGCGACAGCAACTGCGAGACAGTACTCTTGATGGAGACCTTGTCGAACAAAATACCGGCTACGGCATTGGCGATCGGCATTTCCACACCGGCTCTGGCCGATATGAACCGGACTGTTTGCGCACAACGCACGCCTTCCGCGACATGTCCCAGTTCGGCAATGACCGCCTCCAGCGTCTTCCCCTTTGCAAGCCCCAGTCCGACACGACGATTGCGCGACAAATCGCCCGTACAGGTCAAAATAAGATCACCCATGCCGGTCAACCCCATAAACGTTTCCAGCCGACCGCCCAAAGCGACCCCCAGACGGGTGATTTCTGCCAGTCCCCGCGTAATCAGGGCTGCACGGGCATTCATGCCCAGTTCCAGACCATCGGACATGCCTGTCGCGATGGCCAGAATATTCTTGACGGCGCCACCGACTTCCACACCGACGACATCGTCACTGGAATAAATACGCATATTGCCGCCATTGATCGCACCGACGACCATTTTCCGCAAGGCGGGCGACTTCGATGCAATCGTCAATGCACACGGCAGGCCGGCAGCCACTTCCTGGGCAAACGAGGGGCCCGACAATACGCCCGTATGGACATGCTGAGGCATCAGGGCGGCGACGACCTGACTGGGCAACAATCCGGTATTTTCTTCAAACCCCTTGCACAGCCAAATCAGGTTGGCAACAGCAGTATCGGCCAGATTGCCTGTCACTTCCCGCAACCCGGCCACCGATGTAGCGATGATGACCAGACCGTCCGCTCCTGACGCATGGGATACGGCTTGTCCGAAGTCGGCGGTCAGCCGCAACGAATCGGGCAAGGTGAAACCGGGCAACCCGACCCTGTTCTGTCCGGTTTTTTGCGCCTCGACGATGACGCTGTTTTTACGCCCCCACAGCACGACGGAATGCCGTGCCGCAAGGTTGATGGCCATCGCGGTACCCCATGCACCGGCGCCGAGCACAGTAATATTCATGGTGTCTCACCGAACAACGGATACCGTCATCACGCAGCAGGCGTATCCTGTCCCGCCGCCGGATTGCCGTTTTGCGCTTTCTGCCGCTGGAGACGCTCATGGTAATACGCCTCGAAATTGATTTCGGCCAGATGGATGGGCGGGAAGCCGGCACGCATGACCATATCCGCGATATTGGAACGCAAGTACGGATAAATGATTGTCGGACAGGTAATGGCCAGAACCTGATCCATCGCTTCTTTCGGGAAACCGCGCACCTCGAAAATTCCGGCCTGCTTGCCTTCCACCAGATAGGCGGTCTTGTCGCCGATCTTGGCCGTCACGGTCACTGTCACGGTCGATTCATAGGTGGTTTCGGCCAGCGGCTCGAATCCCACATTGATAGACACTTCGATTTCCGGCAATTTCTTTTCAAGAAAAATGGCTGGCGAATGCGGTTGCTCCAGTGACATATCCTTGAGATAGACCGACCGGATCTGGAAAACAGGCTGAGAAACCTCGGATGACATAATTACTCCGGAAAAAATGACAAAAAACGTTCAGTTGGCCTGCAAGAGCGGGAGGAGCCCGCCGGCCTTGTCCAGCGCGGACAAATCATCGAATCCACCCACATGGGTTGCGCCGATAAAAATCTGTGGAACGGTACGACGACCGGTTTTTTCAATCATTTCGGCACGCAGATTTTCATCGCCATCAACAAGGATTTTTTCGATATCCGATACGCCGCGCGATTTCAGCAGTCGCTCGGCCATCATGCAATAGGGGCAAACTTTTGTGCTGTACATCACTACGCGAACTGCCATGACTGTCTCCCTTTCTGTTCATTTGGTGACGGGAAGCCCTTCACCGACCCATCCCGTCATGCCGCCTCTTAATATATTGATCTGGCTGAAACCTTCTTTTTTCAGAATGGAAGCGGCCTTGTCCGATTCCTTGCCGGACTCGTCCACGATAATGATCGGCTGCCCCTTGAATTTTTCCAGTTTCCCGATGCGTTCCTGCAAACTGGACAACGGGACATGCACGGCATTCAGGATATGACCGGCCTGATACTGCTTCTGGTCGCGGATGTCGATAATGGCTGTCTTGCCCTTGTTGATGATCTTGGTGGCCTGTGAATTGGTGATTTTCGCCCCCTTGCGGATGTATGGCCAGACCAGTGCACCGATACAATACAGTGCCACACAGATAAGAAAAATGTTGTCTCTAATAAAATTCACGGGTTTATCCTGCAGAAGTCAACGATAACAAACCGATACATTATAAAATAGAAA
>CASETG010000044.1 GCA_949290765.1 Oxalobacter formigenes
GAGCGTTGCCACCGCTGGCTTCGACTTCCATCCACTGTGCGGAAGCGTTCAGACGACCCGGGCCAAGTTTCCATTCCAAGCCCAACAACCATTGTTTTTCCTTGATTTCGTCAATGCCTGCCGTTACGTATTCGTTATCGCCGAAACCGTCAGAAGCCATGTCACTGAGAAGACCGCCGTTCCAGTTGGAACGTTCGCCATTTGCCCAGCCTTTGTCCTTGGTCTGTTGATACAGCAATTCGACCTTGGCGTCACCGAAGCGATAAGCAGCACCCAAGTTCCAGACGGACGATTTCTTGGAATCTGCCAGACGGCTCCAGTTACCGACCAATGCGATAGGACCATTGTCGTAACCGAGCATGATGCCGTAACCGTCATTGTCAGCACCGTCTGCCTTGACGTCGGTCATCTTGGAAGTGCCATTGGCTGCCGTGCTGCCTGCGATGGAATCGTTATCGGTGTTGCCACCCAGCGAGTAGCTGGCGCCGAAGTGGAAGCCGCTCCAGTTCGGGCTGTCATAGCGGATGGTGTTGCTGATACGCGGGGAACGCTGGCTGCCTTCCAGCATGGCGCCGACACCATACTGATAGAACGGATCGAATTTACGGATGGTTTCCGTCGTCAGTTCGTTGACACGACCCAGACGAACAGCACCCCAGGTGTCGCTCTTCAGACCGACGTTTGCAGCACCATCGTAACCCGGTTTGGTGTAGCCTTTTTCAACACCGTTGTTCAGGTCGAAACGTCTTTCCAGTTCGAAGGTAGCTTTCACACCGGAGCCGAGGTCTTCGACACCACGGAAGCCCAAACGGTTGTTGACGTTTTCGCCCATTTCTACGTCATGACCGGATTTCTTGATGAAACCGGTGTCAACGATACCGTAGATGGTAACGTTGGATTGTGCATGTGCCACGCCGGCGGCAGCACCCAGCACAGCCAATGCGATAAGAGTCTTCTTCATTTTGCCTTCCCTTTTACTTTAATAGGTCCTTTAAAATCCAGAACAGCTGTTCAGGTCATTCAAGCTACTCGGATGAGTGAAAGATACCTTTTGATGGAAATCAATGTAATCAATTTGTCGTTTATTTTGAAAAAAACATCAAAAAGTGTCTCAAAAACGCAAAAAATGTTGTTTTTAAATCACACCCGAACGCCAGTTTCCTGTTTTTGCCTCATTCATTGCAAAAGATGAAGAATCCCGCTCAAGTCGTTGTGCGGTAACTCTTTTTGTATTGCGATACCCCATTTTGACGCCTCGCTCCCGCTTTCCCGCGACCACCGGCAATGCCTTTTGGCCTGTCGCAAGAAAAAAGGGCATCCGCAGATGCCCCTTCCGAACCTGTCAGACAGCCCTGTCAGAAACGATGGGTCACACCGACCTGAACGCCTGTGATGCTGTCGCGGTTGTAGCTGGCCGGATCGCCCTGGTTGTTCAGACCTTCGCCACGATAGAAGCCGGCAACCTGATCGTCTTCGTAGTCGGTATAGGCGACGATACCGTAAATGGACGTACGCTTGGACAGGTCATAGGTATAACCCAGCGCCACTTTCTTCACGTCCTTGCTGTCATGATCGGTTGCAGACCAGTCCACATCCTTGACCTTGCCATAGTTCAGGGAGGCATTCAGGCGACCGGGGCCGAGCAGCCATTCCAGACCGAGCAACCAGGTCTGCTGTTTGGAACGAATCGAGATTTCGCCTTCCTTCCATCCCTTGTCCATGGTCTGTTCATAAGCCAGCGAGACTCTGGCCGGACCGAAATCATATGCACCGCCAAGGTTCCACACGTAGGATTTCTTGGAATCCGCCAGCCGGCTCCAGTTCGCCAGCACGGTCAGCGGTCCGTTGTCATAGCCCAGCATGACGGCATAACCGTCATTATCCGCACCGGCATACTTGACATTGCCGGCCGTCGCTTCAACCTGCGTTCCATCCTGGTTCCGGTCGCTCGGGTCATAAGCGGTGCTGGTCACGTTTTTCATGTTTTCACCCAGCGAATAGCTGGCGCCGAACTTGAAGCCGCTCCAGCTCGGACTGTCATAACGGATCGTATTGTCGATACGTGCCGAACGCTGCGAACTCAACAACATGGAGCCGACGCCATACTGGTAAAACGGATCCAGCGTACGAAGCGTTTCGGTCGTCAGCTCGTTGACACGACCGAGACGGACAGCACCCCAGCTGTCGCCTTTCAAACCGACGTTGGCGGCGCCATCCCAGTCTACTCCTTCCTGGGCCAGCGTACCGTCATTCAGATTGAAGCGGCGTTCCAGCTCGAAGGTCGCCTTCATCCCGCCGCCCAGATCTTCCGTTCCCCTGAAACCGATACGGTTGTCAACGTTCGAGCCCATCCGGGTATCGCTGCCGTTTTCCTTGATGAGGCCGGTATCCACCACACCATAAATCACGACATTGGACTGGGCATGTGCCAGACCGGTCATCGCACCTGCAATGGCTAATGCAATAAGAGTTTTTTTCATTTTGTTTTCCCTTTAAAGAGGCATGTAAAAATCCGTCGAAGCCTTTCTTTCGGACATCCGGATAAGCACAAAATAAAGAACCCCTTGCAACCGCCTTTTTACAAAAATCGTGTTCCGTTCACTTTCTTCCGCCATCAGGCAATTTTTTGCCTATTATGTTGTATTTATGTGACAAAAAGTTTCTTTTCGTCAAAAAAACGGCAAAAAACACTTTTTATGCGCACAATATTGTTCGTCTGACATTTTGATTCCGTTTGATGGCAGACGCTGGCAGCTCCATGGATACCTGCCGCCGGCGTCCGGAATCTGCTACGTTGTCCGTATCGCCCAAAACCACGCAACCGTCCTTTCGACCATGGCCAGCAGGGAAGAATTGCAGCTATTGCGCGAGGCTCGCGCCGGAAATGCCGCGTCCCAGTATGCGCTGGGTAAACGTTATCTGTTCGGCAGCAAAAGCCTGCCGCAAAGCCTGCCGACGGCACTGCACTGGCTTGGCCGTGCAGCCGCGCAAGGCAATACCGACGCCATGCTTGTGATTGGCGAGCATCTTCCATTCGATGCCGTCCAGACTTTTTCCGACCGGCCCATGCTGGAATCCTGGTATCGCATGGCATTTCGGCAAGGCAGCATGACCGCCGGCTTCACACTGGCAAAACTGATTCTGGCCTCCGATACAGCCAGCGACGAAAAAAGACTTGCCGAAGCACTCGATATTCTGGAGTCTGTCGCCCGTCACGATATACCGGAAGCGCAATGGCTTCTTGCCGAACTGGTCAAGCGTTCGAAAAAACCGTCTCCCGTCAAGGATCATGCGCTTGAATGGACGGCACGTGCGGCCGATGCCGGAATCGTCGATGCCCAGATGGCACTGATCGCCCACGCATGGGAAAACGCGGATTACGATACCTTTCTCCGGCATGCGCTGCCGATTGCGCATGCCATCGTGAAAGACAGGACACAAACCGATTCTGCTGTACTGGATGAGGCATCCATCCATCTTTTGCTGCGTTGCGGAAAATTGCTGGCAAAGGAAAAAGGCCATCAGGACGAAATTCCCGCAATGTGGGAAATCGCCGCCTTTCACAAAAATGCCGAGGCGGCCTTTTTGCTGGGACTCTGGTACGCACGAATCGACGAAAACGGTCAGCGAACATCAGACGGCGCCAGCGCCACCAGTTTCAAAAAGGCCATCCGCTGGCTGAAGCAAGCCGGTGAACTGGGCATGGCAAAAGCATGGTATGCCCTGTCCCAGATTTACCAGAAAGCGGAATTTTCACAACGTGACATGACCGATGCGCAACGCTATCTGGAAATCGCCGCCAATCTCGGCCATCCGAAAGCGCAATTCGATCTCGGCATGATTGCCTGGCGAAACCGCAAGGAAGATGAGTCCGGCGATATTCAGGCGGTGTACTGGCTTCAGAAAGCCACCAGCAACGGGGATACGGAAGCGGCTATCGCGTTGAACCGTATCGCTTCCCGCGCCCAACCGGCTTCATGGGCTGTGACGGCACGGCAATATCTGTCGCAGGAAACCGTCAGCAGTTATCCGTTTCTCGCGGCACGCATCGAATTGGCCGCCGTCTTCGGTCTGTCCCGCCCGGAAGCTCTCCTGCTGGATATCCATGCCGCAGACAAGGGGCATTGCCTGCTCATCGATATCCGTGAATTTTACCGGCGCAGCAAACGGCGATTGATTCTGATCCAGACAGGACACGAACGCCAGACCCTTTCGAGAATCAGCCGTCTGTTCGAAAAAGTGGATTGCGGCCCGAAAGGGCCTGAAGGCAATTACCGGCAACGCCAGTACCGTCTCAAAACGCTTTTGCCTGCCGTGATGAAAATGGAAGATAACCCCGGAGACGTTTCAGACGAAGGCAAGATACCATCCGCCTGAGACGCCTGTTTTTCATTCTGCCGCACCGGCTCCGGCCGACAGCATCCGTTCGACATACCGTGCGATCAGGTCGATTTCCAGATTCACGGAAGCACCCGCCGCCAGATTCTTCAATGTGGTCACTTCCAGTGTATGGGGAATCAGATTGATCGAAAACAGGCAACCGGTCGCTTCATCCTGTACCCGGTTTACCGTAAGCGAGACACCGTTTACCGCAACGGAACCTTTATAGGCAAGAAACTTCCCCAGCGCGCGGGGCGCCTCGATGACCAGTTCCCATGACTCGGCAACCGGCCGGAATACCCTGACGACACCGATACCATCGACATGTCCGGAAACCAGATGTCCCCCCAGCATGTCGCCCAGCGCGAGCGCCTTTTCCAGATTGACCTCTCCTGTTCTGTCCAGTCCCGTCGTTTTGTCCAGACTTTCACGCGAGACATCCACCATGAACCCGGTATCCGTTTTTTCGACGACGGTCATGCATGCCCCGTTGACGGCAATCGAATCCCCGATACGGACATCATTCATGGCAAGCGCACCGGCATCGATATCGAGACGCACCCCCGCTTTTTCTCCCTGACCAGATGGCGTGACCGAGCGGATGGTACCGACCGCTTCGATGATACCTGTAAACATATTCTTTTCCTTATTGTGCTTATTGTGTCAGCCTTGCCAGAATCCGCAAATCTTCCCCTACCGGAACGATTTCGCGGAAATCCAGCGAAATTTTGTCGGACAGCCTGTCGATATGGTTCAGGCTGAGCATGTTTTTGCCGCTGCCGAGAAAGCATGGCGCCAGATAAATCAGCATTTCATCGACGAACCCGGCCTGAAGCAGCGCACCATTCAGGGTCGCACCAGCCTCGACATGTACTTCGTTGATTTCCTTTTCCGCCAGAACACGCATCATGTCCGCCAGATCCACCCGCCCGGTATTGTTGATCGCCGAAAAGACCTGAATGCCTTTTTCCTGCATCGCGCTGATCTTGTATGGCGAGGCATTGGCCGAAAATATCCAGGTCATCCCCTTTTCCAGCACCCGCGCATCCAGCGGTGTCTTGAGCTGGCTGTCCACGACGATACGTACCGGCTGCCTGACGACGTCCGGCAACCGGACATTCAGGGTCGGATTGTCCTTGATGACGGTACCGATACCGGTCATGACCGCATCGGCCCGCATCCGCCAGCGATGACCATCCTCTCTCGCCTTTTCCGACGTGATCCACTGGCTTTCACCGTTGGGCAAGGCCGTTTTTCCGTCCAGGCTGGCAGCCACTTTCATGCGCACCCATGGCCGTCCCCGCTCGATACGCGAGAGAAATCCCGGATTCATTTCACGCGCTTCCTGCGACAGCACCCCGCAAATGACGTGAATGCCGGCCTCTTCGAGCTTGCGCAACCCCTTGCCTGCGACCAGCCGGTTCGGGTCTTCCATGGCCGCCACAACACAGGAAACCCCGGCGCGAATCAGCGCATCCGCGCAGGGCGGCGTCTTGCCATAATGCGCACAGGGCTCCAGCGTGACATACACGGTCGCGCCCTTGCAGTCCGCGCCCCGCCGGGCAGCATCCGCAAGCGCTTCGATTTCGGCATGGTTCTGTCCCGCAGGTTGCGTGAATCCTTCCCCGATGATTTGCCCGTCCCTGACGATGACACAACCGACTTTCGGATTGGGCGAAGTCAATACGGAACAGTTTTTCGCCAGCTCCAGCGCATGTTTCATGAAAAATTCATGTCCGGTCAGGGATGACCGGCTGCCTGACGCATTGGACTCACTCATGCTTTCTCCCCTTTGCAAACCCCTGATTCACGGGTACGGAAACCGCATTGTACCGGAAAAAAAAAGCCACCTGCATGACAGGTGGCTTTGCCTGAACAAGCTGCTCAACGCTGATAGACCGGGAAAGCCGTCGTCAGTTTCTTGACTTCCGCACGAACCCGTTCGATCGTGGCCTGATCTTCCGGATTTTCGATCACATCGGCCAGCAGGTTGCCGACCATCGCCGATTCCGCTTCCTTGAAACCGCGCGTGGTCATGGCCGGGCTGCCCAGACGGATACCGGAGGTCACGAACGGCGTCTGCGGGTCATTCGGAATCGCATTCTTGTTGCAGGTGATATGACCGCTGTTCAAAATCGTTTCCGCCTGACGACCGGTAATGTTCTTGCTTTGCAGATCGACGAGCATGACGTGGGATTCAGTGCGGCCGGAAATGATACGGAAACCGCGATCGATCAGGGTCTTCGACAGCACACTGGCATTCTTGATGACCTGTTCCTGATACGTCTTGAAAGCGGGCTGGAGCGCTTCCTGGAAAGCGACTGCCTTGGCGGCGATCACATGCATCAGCGGACCGCCCTGCAATCCCGGGAAAACGGCCGAATTGATTTTGCGTTCGAATTCCTGTTTCATCAGGATAAAACCGCCACGAGGTCCGCGCAGCGACTTGTGTGTCGTGGACGTGACGAAATCGGCATAAGGTACCGGATTCGGATAAACACCTGCTGCGATCAGACCGGCATAATGCGCCATATCCACCATGAAGAAAGCGCCGACATCCTTGGCGACCTTGGCGAACCGTTCGAAATCGATACGCAGGGAATAGGCCGATGCGCCGGCGATGATCAGCTTGGGCTTGTGTTCATGCGCCAGCTGTTCCATCTTGTCGTAGTCGATTTCCTCTTTTTCGTTCAGACCGTAGGAAACGACGTTGAACCATTTGCCCGACATGTTCAGCGCCATGCCGTGGGTGAGGTGACCACCTTCCGCAAGCGACATCCCCATGATGGTGTCACCGGGCTGCAACATCGCCAGGAAGATGGCCTGGTTCGCCTGCGAACCGGAATTGGGCTGGACATTGGCGGCTTCCGCGCCAAACAGTTTCTTCACACGGTCAATCGCCAGCTGTTCGGCGATATCGACATATTCGCATCCGCCATAGTAACGTCTGCCGGGATAACCTTCCGCATATTTGTTCGTCAGCTGCGAACCTTGTGCCTGCATGACCGCCGGCGAGCAATAGTTTTCGGAAGCGATCAGTTCGATGTGATCTTCCTGACGGGTATTTTCACGCAATATAGCGTCCCACAACTCCGGATCGACCTGAGCGATGGTGTGGTCTTTAGCAAACATGTCC
>CASETG010000045.1 GCA_949290765.1 Oxalobacter formigenes
CTGGCCGCGAAACGCGCCAGCCGCAAAATCCTGACAGGGTCTTCGCTGAAGGCCTCCGACACATGACGGAATACCTTCGCCTCGATATCTTTTTGCCCGCCGAACGGGTCGATCAATTTCCCGTCTTCGGACATGGCCATGGCATTGATGGTCAAATCGCGACGCAATAGGTCTTCTTCCAGCGTGACTTCCGGCGACGCATGGAAAACGAAACCCTTGTAACCCGGCGCCACTTTCCTTTCCGTTCTGGCCAGCGCATATTCCTGGCGTGTTTCAGGATGGAGAAAAACGGGGAAATCCTTGCCGACCGGCTTGAATCCCAGAGACAGCATTTCCTCGACCGTGGAACCGACAACCACATAATCACTGTCATGTACAGGACGTCCCATAATGACATCACGCACAGCTCCGCCAACGGTATATATTTTCATAAGTTTTTTCGCTCACACTAAGTATCCGGCCATCCTGGACCGGAAAAACCATTTACCCATTTCTGTTTTGCTGCGTGTCTTTACCATTCAAATTATAAATGGTTTTGAAATATCTCATGGCGAGACATAACCCAACCGTGCCTTCAGGGATTGCGGTCTTTTCTCGAACAGCGCGGCATAGTAAGTCGCGTTGGACATGACGTTCTTGACGTAGTCCCGTGTCTCCGTAAACGGTATGGTCTCCGCGAATACAGCGCCATCCACCGTCCTGACGAGCGTCGAACGCCAGTTCTTCGGGCGGCGCGGTCCGGCATTGTAGGCTGCCGTCGCGAGTACCTGCGAACCATCGAGATCGTTCAACACCATATTCAGATAATTTGTCCCCAGCACAATATTGGTTTCAAGGCTGTTGATTTTTCCGTAGCGGTAATCCGTCAGTCCGATTTTCCGGGCGACATACCGCGCCGTCGCGGGCATGACCTGCATGAGTCCGGATGCGCCGACCGATGACTGGGCGTTCATCACGAAACGGGATTCCTGCCTGACCAGCCCATATGTCCATGCCATATCCAGCCCCAGTTCGCTTGTGGCCTGTTCGACGATTTCCTGATAGGGTGCGGGAAACCGCTGCGAGAAATCGGTTTCGTTTTTCGTCCGGTCAGACGTATTGACCATCCTGTCGAGCAAATTCACTTTTCTGGCGTATTCAGCCGCCACGAGCAACTGGTGTTCATCCATCTTGCGCAACTGCCAGTTCCATTCGCGAATCCCTTCAAAACGCCAGTTCATCCCGAAAAATTTCTGCGCCAGCAAAAAACCCTGATTGTCTGACATGACCTTCAGCTCGGAATCACTGACCGTCACCCGATGAGCGGGAACCTGTATCTTTTGCCCCAGTTCTTCCTGAGCCAGCTGCCCGTAGAAATGGTACTGGCCGGCAATCGTCGCAAACAGTTTGTTCGCCTTGTCGCGCTGCCCCTGCGCCTGCAACGCACGTCCCTTCCAGTAAATCCAGGACGGTTCTTTTTGCAAGGACGCCGGCATCTGCCCGATCCATTCCTGAACCAGTGGCCAGTTCTGCCGACGCAAGGCCGTCCTGACTTTCCATTCGTGGGCGAAAGGCGATATCACGATATCCGCACGGGCTGCTTTCTGCCAGTATTCCAGTGCATCCGGCGACAATGCAATCGATGCGGGAAGCGCGATCAGCGACCAGCCGATGGCCTGCTCTTTGTCGCTGAGGTCAGACGATGCCTCATTGAGATATCTTACCGCCTGTTCCCGATCTTTTTTGGCCATCCGCCCCAATGCCAGCAAATACACTTCATGCGACATTCTGCCTTTGCCTGCACCCTGTTCCAGAATGGCGGCCGGCAATTCCATAGCTTTGGATACTTCCGCGCTTCCGGCACCTGACAATGTGGCGATACGCGTCGCCAGTGTCGTCAGATTGTTTTCGGATGCCAGACGGCTCTGGTACCAGATGTCATCGTCGCCGAACTGTCTTTTTTCAGCCAGGTCGGATACCAGCGCATAACAAGCCTCGCCATATTTCTTCGGACGCGTCAGCAGTGCGCGCGCATCGCCGGCAACATTTTCACCCTTGTCCGCTCTGGACATCAGGGCATAGCATTTGACCTGCGTGTCGTCGTCAAGCACAAACTGCGGATAATGCCTGTCGAAACTGCTCCAGTTCTGCTCGTTCCCTTGTATCAGCAACCAGTCGTTTCTCAAGCGATCTGCAATCGCCGTACCCTTGTATCGGGACAAATAGGCCTCGACTTTCGCTTCATCGGCATTGCGCAAATCCGATTTGAGCAGATAATAATCGACATAAGACGGAACAGGATAATCACGCAAACCGGCAGCCAGTTCTGCAGCGCGTACGGCATCGCCCTTGCGCGCGGCATCTCTCAACTGTCTGAATGCCTCATCCTGCGCAGAAGACGTATTCAGCTCCAAAGAAGCGCCGAAGCACGGAAACACGGCGAATGCCAAAACAAGCCACACGATATTCCTGAATTTCGCGACCATAAGCACCTCTTTTTATTGCGTATCGATTATTCTTTATCTTATGAGTTTACCACCAGACCCAAATACCTTGCGTGACGAACGGCAGACGCCAGACGTATCCAAGAAATCATTGCGCAAGTCCCTGCTCGAAATCCGCAAAAACCTGACGGCGACCGAACATCGCGACTTCGATAGCGCCATCGGCGGACACATTCTGCGCTATCTCGAAAATCACTCCTTCGGCACTGTCGGCGTCTATCTGCCTATCCGCAACGAACCGGATTTGTCCGAACTGTACGCAGTATTGTCCCGAAAAGTATCACTCTCGCTCCCCATCACGCCGGCACATGACCAGCCATTGCAGTTCGTGCGCTGGGCGCCGGGCGATGCACTCGTCAAGGGCGCATACAACGTACTGGTTCCCGAAAAACAGGAACCGGTCATGATGCCGGAAGCCTTGCTGATTCCGTGTGTCGGCTTTACCGCCGACCGGTTCCGTCTGGGATATGGCGGCGGTTTTTTCGACAGGACGCTGGCCGCCCATCCGGGTACGCATACCATCGGCGTCGCCTACTCCTGTCTGCAAACCACATTCGAAACGGAAGAAAACGATATTCCGCTGCATTGCATTATTACCGAAACCGGAATTATGCTTTAATGCTGTTTTTCAATCTGGCTGGACCGATTTATGCGTATTCTGATTGTTCGGGTATCTTCTCTTGGCGACGTGGTTCACAATCTGCCAGTGCTGGCGGACATTCACCGTCATTATCCCGACGCCATCATCGACTGGGTCGTCGAGGAGCCCTATGTCGGCCTGGTACAGCAGAACAGGCATGTCAACGATGTCATTCCGTTCGCGCTTCGGCGATGGCGCAAACATGTATTCTCATCCGGAACCCGACAGGAATTCCGCCGTTTTCTGAACCGTCTGAAACAACAGTCATACGACTACGTTTTCGATACCCAGGGGCTGATCAAGACCGGCATCATCATGGGGTTTTCACAAACCGTTCCGGGGGGCGAAAAAATCGGGCTGGCACACAAGACCGACGGCTCCGGCTACGAGCCGTTATCGCGCATTTTCCATGACCGGAGTATTTCCGTCGAAAAGCATATCCACGTCGTAACCAGAGGCCGGGAAGTCGTCGCCAAAGCATTGGGCTATACACTGGACACACCCCCTGATTTCGGTCTCGTCACACCTGACGTCATGCCAGAATGGCTGCCGGAACACCCGTATGCCGTTTTTTTTCACGGCACATCCCGCGCATCCAAAAAATGGCCGCATGCCTGCTGGACCGAAATCGGGCATTTGCTTGCCAGAAGCGGTCTGCCTATTCTGTTTCCCTGGGGTTCTCCCGATGAAAAGAAAGATGCTGAGGCACTGGCCCAATCGATTCCGGGGGCATCCGTATTGCCACGCCTGACGATTACCGATATGGTGACACTCACCGGCAAGGCCGCCTTTATCGTGGGTGTCGATACCGGACTGTCACATCTTGCGGCAGCTTTCGACAAGCCGACGGTCCAGATTTATTGCAATATTCCACGCTGGCGAACCTGCTGCGACTGGTCGCCCAATGTCATCAGTCTGGGAGGCGAAAACGAGGTGCCGACACTGGACGACGTCAGAAACGCCGTCCTGACCCTGCTTCCGAAAGCCGGCATATTACCCCTTCCGGCTACCGGCGTCTGAGCACGCCTTCAGGCAAGACGCGCCCGGATGTCATAATTACTGTCCAATCTTGTCGGGAGCGTTTTCCTCGGTATTTTTGGGCGCCGACAAGGTGGAAAGCCGCTGGAGCTCCTGTTCGGAAATGTATTCGAACACCTTGACGACACGTTGCACGCCGCTGACGCCGCTGGCCACACGTGCGGCACGGTTGCCTTCCGCTTCCGTCACGCACCCCATCAGATAAACCGTACCCCGCTCCGTAACCGTTTTCAGCGATTGCGAGAACAGCTGTTTGTCATCGACAAAGCTGGCTGCGACCTTGCCGGTAATCATGGCGTCATTGGAGCGCGAGGTATAACTGGATGGCGCAGCGATCGCCAGCTCATTGACGACCGATTCGACATTCTCGATTTGTGCGATGGCATTGCCGACGGCCTGTTTCATCGCTTCGCTCTGGACTTCTCCGGTCAGCAATACCTTGCGATTGAAACTGGTCACGTTGACATGCCCCTTGTCGCCGACAAGGTTGGAGGCGGTATTTTCGCCCTTGAGCAAAATCACCTTGTCCTCCGTCTGTGCGCCCAGTGTCCTGCGATCGGTCGCTGCCATGGAACCGCTGACGGCCCCACCGGCCATCATGACCGGTACACAAGCCGACAACGAACAAACCATCACGCTTCCTGCGATCAGGGTAACCAGCCGACGTTTCCAGACGGCCCCTGTACCTTGCCTATTCATCCACATCCTCCCCAAACAACGCTGCATCAATACCGTCACACAGACAGTGAATGACGAGCAAATGCACTTCCTGAATCCGTGCCGTCCTGTCATGCGGCACACAAATATGCACATCGGCATCATTCAGCAAGGTTCCGATTGCACCACCCCCCTTGCCGGTCAGCGCGACGACATGCATTTCCCTGTCGTGTGCCGCCTTGATCGCCGAGATGACATTGCCCGAATTGCCGGAAGTCGAAATCGCCAGCAACAAGTCGCCGGGCTGCCCAAGCGCCTGTACCTGCTTGGCGAAAATATCCCCGAAACTGTAATCGTTTCCTACCGCCGTCAGTATGGAAGTATCCGTCGTCAGCGCAATCGCCGGCAAAGACAACCTTTCCCGCTCGAACCTTCCGACCAGTTCGGCCGCGAAATGCTGGCAATCGGCCGCCGATCCACCATTACCGCATGCCAGAATCTTGTTGCCTTGCGAAAGAACCGAAAACATCAGTTCGGCCGCACTGGCGATCGGTCCGGCCAGCACTTCGGCCGCCTGCTTTTTCAATTCGGCACTTTCGTTGAAGTGCCCCAGTATTCTCTGATTTCTCATCTGTCGTCTTTTCCAAACGATTAATTCATTCCACCTCGATTACATTCTTCAGCCACTGGCATTCGTTGCCATCGAAAGCGACGACATCGAAACGGCACGAAGGAAGAAAAGATGTGCGACTCAGGTAAAAACGGGCCGTGCTGACCAGCCTGCGCTGTTTCGACGTGGAAATGCTGGCCAGCGCGCCGCCGAAAAAACCGTTTTTTCTTTTGCGCACTTCCACAAAAACCAGCACATCGCCATCACGCATAATCAGATCGATTTCCCCGAAACGGCAACGAAAGTTCCGTTCGACGACCTTCAGTCCCTGCCGGATCAGAAAGGATAACGCGTTTTCTTCCGCTTTATAACCGGTATTCTGCGATTCGCTAAGCATTTTAGAGGACAATATCACAAGAGCGGCATCACGAAACAATTCCATACAAAATCGCTGGCTTGTATTTGAGGACACTCTCCAGCAAAATTCCGGCATGGGCATCATGCTGCCCGATATTCATGGAAGGATTCATTCGTGTCGATACCGCAATTCATGGAATCGCTGTCACATCAGCACTATCCCGACGCCACATTATATGTGATCGGTACACCAATCGGTAATGCAGGCGATATCGGTCTGCGCGCACTGCATATTCTGGAAATCGCGGATGCCGTCGCCTGTGAGGATACACGAGTTACAAAAAATCTGCTGGGACTGTACGGTCTGGAAAAGGAACTGATCAGCGCCCATCAGCATAACGAACGCGAAGCGGCAGAAAAACTGATCGCTCGCCTGCAACAGGGCGAGCGTATCGCACTGGTTTCCGATGCCGGCACACCGGCCATATCCGACCCGGGCGCGAAAATCGTCGATTCCATCCGGCAAGCCGGCATCAATGTCGTGCCGGTTCCGGGTCCTTCAGCAGCCGTCACCGCACTCTCCGCCAGCGGTCTGACGGATGAATCGTTCCTGTTCGTCGGTTTTCTGCCCGCCAAGGCCACGCAACGCCAGACCGTTTTGCAAAAGCTGAAAGATTCGCCCGCCACGCTGGTCATTTACGAAGCACCGCACCGTGTCCGCGATACGGTCCGGACACTTGCCGATATTTTCGAACCATCCCGCACTGTCGTAATCGCAAGGGAACTGACCAAACTGTTTGAGGAAATTCACCGCTGTCCGTTATCCGAAGCCCTATCATGGCTCGAAGAAAACCGGAACAGGCAAAAGGGGGAATTCGTACTGCTGGTACAAGGCGCACCTGCCCGGGAAGATGACGAAAGCCAGGCACGGCATATTCTGTCCGTTCTGCTGGACGAACTTCCCGCCGGTACCGCCGCCGCCCTGACCGCGAAAATAACCGGCATCCGCAAAAACCGGCTGTACGACATGGCGCTGGAAATCAAAAACACGTCTGACTGAAAACAGACCGTCACGGCTTTTGCGAGCCGTCATAACACTTGACCGCCTTGCCCAGCGCATCCAGAACGCGCTGGCATGCCTCGATATCCGCTTCGCTCACATCCTTGAGCAATTCGCGGCGAAACGGCGCAAACGCCTGCTCGATCATATCCACCTTCCGCATACCGGCTTCAGTCAACGCCAGAATCTTGGCACGCCGGTCGCTGCCGTCCTCGGTTCTGACCAGCAGACCGGCCTCGATCAACTGATCCATGACCCTGACCAGCGACGAGGGCGCCAAATCCAGCCATTCGGCTACATCGCTCAACCGGACATGATTGCCCATCCGGCTGATCATCACGGCAGGCATGGCCATCGCCTGGGACAGGCCGAATCCCGATACGCGTTTGTCTGCAATCGTTTTATATGCTTTCGATGTCTGCGTCAGCGACATCATCAGTTTCATTCTTTTGCGATCGTATTCATCCATTGCGCGAATATGATTTGCATTCAAATTATTTGCAAGGGAAATATTATAGCGCAAGAAAAACGGTTTCTTTCGGCATCACAACCTGAAATTGCCGATATTGCTTCTTGACCCCATACCGGAAAACAACGTAATCGGGCGTTGCTATCATATATACTTTCCATATCATGCAGCCATCAGGTAAAGGAGACGAAGATGCAGTTTAGCGAAACCGAACTCGTTTATTTCAGTGCAACCGGAACCACCCGAAAAGTCATCGAAACCATCGGCAAAAACCTGTCTGTCCGTTCAAACGACCACAATTTACTGTTGCATCCAATCCACGAAGATATATCCGTCCCACCGGATCATCTGACCGTCGTGGCCATGCCGGTATACAACGGTCGGCTGCCGGGTTATTGCACCCAGAGCCTTGCGCACCTGAAAGGAAACAGAACCCCCGCCGTCGCCGTTGTGGTATACGGCAACCGCGAATATGACGATGCCTTGCTGGAGCTGAAAACACTGCTTGAGGAAAACGGCTTTTTCGTCATCGGCGCCGCCGCCTTCATCGCTCGCCATTCCATCTTCCCGCAGGTCGCTACCGACAGACCCGATGAAAACGATTTGGCGCTGATACGCGATTTCACCCTGCGTTGTGCTGAAAAACTGCGGTCGCTCCCGAAAGCCGAGGAATTCGTCCCTTTCCAGGTCAAGGGCAATTTTCCTTACAAGGAAGCACGCTCCGTCCCGATGAAACCGTCTTCCGGAGATGATTGCGCACTGTGCGGCACTTGCGCGCAAATCTGTCCGGTCAACGCCATTACCGTCACCGAAACGGCAACTCGAACCGACGAGAACCTGTGTATGTCATGCGGCGCATGCATCAACGCCTGTCCGAGCGAATCCCGGCAATATCGCGGCGCGGACTATGAAAAATTCAAGAGCAAGTTCATCGAGCGTTTCAGCAACCGCAAGGAGCCTGAACTGTTTCTCTGAACCACTTTGCAAAAAAGCCGGCAAAAGCCGGCTTTTTTCATATCTCGACCCGCGCGCCGAGTTCGATGACGCGATTGGTCGGAATCTGGTAGTAGTCCGCCGCACTGCGCGCATTTCTGGAAATCCAGATAAACAGATGTTCCCGCCACTTGACCATACCCGACTTCGGAGATGGAATCAGTGTCTGGCGTGAAACGAAAAACGAGGTGGACATCATGTCGAAGCTGTATCCATATTCCTGACACAGTTCAAGAACCTTCGGAATGTCAGGCTCGTTCTTGAAACCGTAATACACATCGATCTGGTAGCACTGATGCCCCAGTTCGCGAATCTGGACACGTTCCCAGCGCGGAACCCATGGCACTTCCTTGATATGTATGGTCAGGAAAAACACCCGTTCATGCAATACCTTGTTGTGTGACAGATTGTGCAACAACGCCTGCGGCACACCATCATTTTCGCCCCGCAAAAAGACGGCTGTTCCCTTGACCCGTTGCGGCGGTGAGAAAAAGAGGGACTCCAGAAAAGATTCCAGCGGTATGGCATGCCTTTTCTGGCTGGCGCCGACCAGTTTCCTGCCTCGACGCCATGTCAGCATCAATACATACAGCATGATGCCGAGTACCAGCGGGAACCAGCCACCGCTCATGATCTTGAGTACATTGGACGAGAACAGGAAAATATCTACGATAAAGAAACACGAGGCCACCAACAGCGAAGCAAAGAAGTTGAGCTTCCAGTGATAGTGCATGACGAAAAAGAGCAGAATCGTCGTAATGGTCATGGTACCGGTCACGGCAATCCCGTAGGCTCCCGCCAGATTATCCGATGAACCGAATCCGACGATGGCCAGCAACACCGCCGTCATCTGAAGCCAGTTGACGGTCGGCATATAGATTTGCCCGATTTCGGATGCCGATGTATGCACGATTTTCATGCGTGGCAACAGTCCCAGACCGATTGCCTGCCGCGTAATGGAAAAAGCGCCTGAAATGGTCGCCTGCGAAGCCACCACGACAGCGATTGTCGAAATGAACACCAGCGGATAAATGCTCCATGAACCGAGCTGCTGGAAAAACGGATTGGAAATCGCCGCCGGATTCGACAACAGCAAGCCGCCCTGTCCCAGATAATTGAGAGAAAGCGCCGGGAACACGAGCATGAACCATGCACGCCGGATCGGACCGGCGCCGAAATGCCCCATATCGGCATACAGCGCTTCAGCACCGGTGAAAGCCAGTACGATGGCGCCAAGCGCTATGAAAGCGATTGTGGCATTTTCATGAATGAACTGCCAGGCATGCCAGGGATTCAGTGCGACGAGTATCTGGGGGGCTTCGACGATATTGATGATTCCCATGACCGCCAGCGTGACAAACCAAACGATCATCAGCGGACCGACCCACTTGCCGATACCGGCCGTACCGGTGGACTGAATGGCATACAAAACCACCAGAATCGCGATGGCGATCGGCACGATATACGGTTTGAAGAAGGGCGTCGCGACTTCCAGCCCTTCCGTCGCGGACAGGACGGAAATGGCGGGCGTAATGACGCTGTCTCCATAAAACAGCGAAGCGCCGAATACACCCATCATCAGCAAGGGCACATGCCATTTCGATTTCAGCGGCAACGAATTGTGCGCCAGTGCGACCAGAGCCAGTATCCCGCCTTCGCCACGGTTGTCGGCCTTGAGCATCATATAGACATACTTGAGGCTGACCACCACGATCAGGCCCCAGATAATCAGCGAAATGACGCCGATGATGTTTTCAGGAATCAACGCCAGCCCGTGTTCCTCGATGAACACCGCCTTCATGGTATAAAGCGGGCTGGTTCCGATATCTCCATACACGATCCCGATCGCCGCGATCGTCATTGCCATCATGCCGTGTTTTTCCGGTTTCAGTGCCAATTCTTTACCTATTTCTTGTTATCACGTTCGCACGATAGGATAAACTTGCCGGAAAAGCAAATAAATATGCCTTATTTTTGCCCAAATTGGCATAATTGCGTGAATTTGCATTGCGGTTTTTTCACGGCAGCCGGTTTGCGCAAGTTTTTCGCGCATGCTATTTTTAGCAGTTTGCAGACATCCGCAACTTCTTCTTTCTTTTTTGTACGGATACTATGGCCCAATACGTTTTTACAATGAACCGTGTCGGCAAAATCGTTCCGCCGAAACGCCAGATACTGAAAGACATTTCCCTCTCCTTTTTTCCGGGCGCCAAAATCGGCGTACTCGGCCTGAACGGTTCCGGAAAATCGACACTTCTGAAAATCATGGCCGGTCTGGACAACGACATTCTGGGCGAAGCCATGCCGATGCCCGGCATCCGGATCGGTTACATGCCCCAGGAGCCGGAACTCGACCCTGAACAGACTGTACGCGAAGTGGTCGAATCCGGTTTGGGTGAAATCATCGAAGCGCAGAAAAAACTGGATGCCGTGTATGCCGCATATGCCGAACCGGATGCCGATTTCGATGCTCTGGCCAGCGAACAGGCACGTCTGGAAGCGATTATCGCCGCAGCCGATGGCGGCAAGACGGAACAGCAAATGGAAATGGCGGCAGATGCTCTGCGGCTGCCGCCATGGGATGCAAAAATCAAAATCCTCTCCGGCGGTGAAAAACGCCGCGTGGCGCTCTGCCGCCTGTTGCTTTCCAAGCCGGATATGCTGCTGCTGGATGAACCGACCAACCACCTCGATGCCGAATCCGTCGAATGGCTGGAACAATTCCTGCACCGCTTTCCGGGTACCGTGGTCGCCATCACCCATGACCGCTACTTCCTCGACAATGCCGCCGAATGGATTCTGGAACTCGACAGAGGCCAGGGAATCCCATGGAAGGGCAATTACAGTTCCTGGCTCGACCAGAAAAGCCTGCGTCTGAAACAGGAAGAACAAAAGGAATCGGCACGCCAGAAAACCATCGCCAAGGAACTGGAATGGGTACGCCAGAACCCGAAAGGACGACAGGCGAAAAGCAAGGCGCGTCTGGCACGTTTCAATGAATTGTCAGAATACGAATACCAGAAACGCAACGAAACACAGGAAATTTTCATTCCGGTCGCCGAAAGACTCGGGAACGACGTCATCGAATTCCGCCATGTCAGCAAGAGCTTCGGCGACCGCATGCTGATCGACGACCTGAGCTTCATCATTCCAGCAGGCGCCATTGTCGGCGTCATCGGTCCGAACGGGGCAGGCAAGTCCACGCTGTTCCGCATGATTGCAGGACAGGAACAGCCCGACCAGGGTGAAATCGTTATCGGCAAAACCGTCAGACTTTCCCTTGTCGACCAGGCTCGAGAAAGCCTGGACAACGACAAAACCGTCTTCGAAGACATCAGCAACGGCACCGACCTGATTTCGGTCGGACGTTTCGAAATGAATGCGCGCGCCTATCTGGGACGCTTCAATTTCAAAGGCAGCGACCAGCAGAAAAAAGTCGGCAATCTTTCCGGCGGAGAACGTGGCCGGCTGCATCTGGCCAAAATGCTGATGAAAGGCGGCAACGTCCTGTTGCTTGACGAACCGTCCAACGACCTCGATGTCGAAACCCTGCGCGCACTTGAAGATGCCTTGCTGGAATTTGCCGGAAGCGTCATCGTGATTTCACATGACCGCTGGTTCCTTGACCGTATCGCCACCCATATTCTGGCATTCGAGGGCAACTCGCAAGTCACTTTCTTCGAGGGCAATTATCAGGAATACGAAGCCGACAAGCGCAAGCGTCTCGGCGAAGAAGGCGCGAAACCCAAACGCCTGCGTTACAAGCCTGTCACGCGATGAATTCGCATCACTGGCATCCGGCAAAGGCTTTTTCCGGCATCATGCGTTGGTTTACAATACATAATCCACTTTAACGAGAAACCGTACCGTGTCCAATATCGTTGAAATTCGTGATCTTGTCTTCGGATATGGCGACCGAGAAATCCTCTCCGGCATCAACATGACCTTTCCGCGCGGGAAGGTGGTTGCCATTATGGGAGGGTCCGGTTCCGGCAAGACAACCATACTCCGTCTGATAGGCGGCCAGCTGATTCCGCAAAAGGGCGACGTGATCGTCGATGGCGAAGCCGTGCAGACACTGGAAACATCGGCGCTTTACCGGCTCAGACGCAAAATGGGCATGCTTTTCCAGTACGGTGCCCTGTTTACCGATCTGTCTGTCTTTGAAAACGTGGCTTTTCCGCTGCGCGAGCAAACCAATCTCCCGGAAGAACTGATCCACGATCTGGTATTGATGAAACTCAACGCCGTAGGTCTGCGCAATGCTGCCAGACTGATGCCGAGCGAGATTTCAGGCGGCATGGCGCGAAGGGTCGCACTGGCACGCGCCATCGCGCTTGACCCGCAACTGATTCTGTACGATGAACCATTCGCCGGTCTTGACCCTATTTCGATGGGCGTGACCGCCAATCTGATCCGCAATCTGAACACCGCCTTGCAATCGACATCCGTACTGGTTTCGCATGACGTCACTGAATCGTTCTCCATCGCCGATTATGTTTATTTCATTTCCGCCGGCAAAATCGTCGCTCACGGCACACCGGAAGAAATGATGGAATCGACCGATCCGTACGTACACCAGTTCGTTCACGCGGAAACCGACGGCCCGGTACCTTTCCATTACCCGGGAGCGTCCATCGCGGCCGATCTTGGGCTGGAGAAAGCATCATGAGCAATTTCATCAGCAATCTGGGATTCAGAACCCGCAAGGCTATCGATGATATCGGATACGCCACCCGTCTTTTCCTGTCTCTCTTGCGTGCGCTGCCGCAGCTTTTGCGGCGTCCGCGCCTGATTACGGATCAGATTTTCTTCATCGGCAACAAATCGCTCGTCATCATCTGCGTATCAGGATTGTTCGTCGGTTTCGTGCTGGGACTTCAGGGATACTACATTCTGGTCCGGTATGGCTCGGAACAGGCGCTCGGTGTCCTGGTCGCACTGGCACTGACGCGTGAACTGGGGCCCGTCGTCACGGCATTGCTGTATGCCGGCAGGGCGGGAACCTCGCTGACAGCCGAAATCGGGTTGATGAAGGCTGGCGAGCAGCTCTCCGCCATGGACATGATGGCCGTCAACCCCGTCAAGCGCATTCTGGCACCACGTTTCTGGGCGGGGATCATTTCGATGCCGATTCTGGCCACTCTGTTCTGTGCAGCGGGCGTCATCGGCGGCTATATCGTCGGCGTCATACTGATCGGTGTGGATGACGGCGCTTTTTGGTCACAAATGCAGGAAGGTGTCGATATCTGGAACGATATCGGCAACGGCGTCGTCAAGAGTATCGTCTTCGGTTTCGCCGTCACGTTCATGGCGCTGTTTCAGGGCTACGAATCGAAACCGACGCCCGAAGGTGTTTCCAGCGCGACGACACGGACTGTTGTTTATTCATCTTTGCTTGTTTTGTGGCTGGATTTCATCATGACGGCACTAATGTTCAACTAATTTCCATTTCATCTTTTGGATAAGACGCAATCAACCTTATAATTGGTTTTATTGAAAAGCGGATGCATTGACAAAGGTATAAATTCATGCAGCGTAAATCTTTTGATATCTGGGTAGGCCTTTTCGTATTGCTCGGTGCAATCGCACTGATGTTTCTGGCACTCAAGGCAGGCAATATGAGTTCTTTCTCCTTCGAGAAAACCTATACCGTTTCTTCACGCTTCGACAATATTGGCGGTCTGAAGCCACGTGCACCGGTAAAAAGTGCCGGCGTGGTTGTCGGCCGGGTAGGCGACATCACTTTCGATAACCAGGACTATCGCGCGCTCGTCACGCTCCAGTTGCAGGAACGCTACAAATTTCCGAAAGACAGCAGCGCAAAAATCCTGACGTCCGGTTTGCTGGGCGAGCAATATGTCGGCATTGAACCGGGGGGAGATGAAGCCAATCTTGCGGCAGGCGACCAGATCAAAATGACGCAATCCGCCATAGTCCTGGAAAACCTGATCAGTCAGTTTATTTACAACAAAGCCGCAGAATAAAAAAGAAAAGGTACCGTTATGAGCCGCCTGAAACGTCTAGCAAAACCCGTCATCGCCGCCACAATCGCGACATTACTGGCAACCGGTTGTGCCACCAACAATCCGAACGACCCGTTTGAAAATTACAATCGTGTCATGTTCAGTGTCAACGAAGCTTTCGACAATGTGATTTTTAAACCGGTTGCCACCGTTTACAAAAACGTATTGCCAGACATCGTTCAGACCGGCGTCACCAACTTTTTCGGAAATATCGCGGACGTATGGACCGCTTTCAACAATTTCCTGCAAGGTGAAGGACAAAAAGGGCTTTCCGACGTAACCCGCGTGACGGTCAACACGATTTTCGGTCTGGGCGGTCTGATTGATGTCGCGTCCGATCTCCAGCTGACGAAGCACCATGCAGACTTCGGACAAACGCTCGGTGTCTGGGGTATGGAAGCGGGTCCCTATGTCGTTCTGCCGATTCTGGGACCGTCCACCCTTCGTGACACGATCGCATTGCCTGCCGAATGGTATGGCGATCCATGGACATATGTCGACGATATCACCGTTCGCAACGTCGGTATCGTTGTAAGAGCCGTCAATTATCGCGCGGCCCTGCTGGATGCATCCTCGCTGGTTGACGATGCATCGCTGGACAAATACGAATTCATGCGCGATGCCTTCCTGCAACGCCGCTATCAGCAGGTTCATGGCAATGACGGCGACGATGATGGCGAATGGGTCGAAGTCTCGGCATCGGAACCCTTCATCAAACCAGCCGAACCGATAGCGCCGCTCAAATCACCAGCGAAGGCCGCAAAATCCGGTGAAACGCCTGCAAAGGCAACCACCCCCGTTCCGGCGGAAGCGCTTACTCCCAATGTCAACTGATTAGCAATTTTTAACTGATTCAATATGAAGATTCTGAAAAAGTGGTACCTCTTTCTGATGGCACTTTGCATGGCAGGTGTTGCCGCCAGCGCCCATGCTTCGTCCATGGAAGCCCCTGACGCACTGGTCAAGCGCATCAGCAAGGAAGTCATGGATGCCGCAAAGGCCAACAAGGAAATCAAGCAGGGCAATCAGAAACAGATTTACGCCCTGGTCGAAAACACGATTTTCCCGCATGTCAATTTCCAGCGTATGACATCTTTGGCTGCGGGTCGTTACTGGCGCCAGGCGACTCCAGAGCAAAAGGAGCAGCTGACTCGCGAATTCCGCGATCTGCTGGTTTACACTTATGCCAACGCCGTTTCCAAAATCGACAATCAGCGTCTCGAGTTCAAACCATTGCGCATGAGCCCGAACGCAACGGACGTCGTGGTCTATTCCCGGATCATTCAGCCACGTGGCGGCGAACCGATCGAACTCAGCTATCGTATGGAAAAAACGGACAACGGCTGGAAAATCTATGACGTCAATGTACTTGGCGCATGGCTGATCGAAACCTACAAGGGAACGTTCGCAAGCGAAATCAGCCGCTCGGGTATCGATGGCCTGATTAACGCTCTGGCACAGAAAAACAAGCAGCTCGCTTCCGCCAAACCGGCTGCTGCAAAAAAATAACCTGACCGAAAGTGAACCATTCATGTCTTTCGCCGTTTCATCACTGAATTTTTCCAATGCCCGCGAAGTCCTCAAGGAAGGACTGGAGGCTATCGCTCGCGGCGAACATGAATGCGATCTCGGCAATCTGGTTCAAATCGATTCCGCCAGTGTCGCCGTATTGCTCGCATGGCAACGCGCGGCACTGGAAAATCGTTCCCCCTTGCGATTCGTACGGACACCAGCAAGTCTTGTCAGTCTGGCAAAACTCTATGGCGTCAGCGATCTTCTGCCCCTGTCATAAGTATCCTCTGCGGTTTTCATGTCCATGATGGCACTGTGTCACCGGTTTTCCACGGTTAGCCATCCTGCCCGGTACGTCTGTCGTTTTTATTTTTCCCCATGAATGCTATCGATATCTGCCAGGTCAACAAACATTACCGCTCGCTTCATGTGCTCAAGGATGTTTCGCTGACGGTTCGGCAGGGAGAATTTTTCGGGCTGCTCGGCCCAAACGGTGCCGGAAAAACCACCCTGATTTCCATCATGGCAGGCTTGGCCAGCGCCGATAGCGGATATATCCGCATAATGGGGCACGATGTCGTTTCCGATTACCGGATCACCCGCAAAAAAATCGGCGTCGTTCCGCAAGAACTGGTATTCGACCCTTTCTTCACGGTACGCGAAACATTGAAACTGCAATCGGGGTATTTCGGCCTGAAAAAAAACGATGACTGGATCGATGAAATCCTGTTCAATCTCGACTTGTCGGACAAGGCCGATGTCAACATGCGCGCATTGTCCGGTGGCATGAAACGTCGTGTCCTCGTGGCACAGGCACTGGTTCACAAGCCACCTGTCATCGTACTGGACGAACCGACGGCTGGTGTCGATGTGGAACTCAGACAGACCCTCTGGCAATTCATCGGGCGTCTGAACCGTGAAGGCCATACAATCGTCCTGACCACCCACTATCTGGAAGAAGCGCAAAACTGGTGCAACCGGATCGCCATGCTCAAAAACGGCCAAATCGTCGCTTTCGATACGACAGAAGCCCTGTTGCACAGTACATCCGAATCGCGATTGACCTTGCGGCTGGACACGGATCACCTGCCCGATTCACTCGAACCGCTGGTTTTGCAGAGGCCTGCATCCCTTTCTGCACGGACATGGACACTGCAAATCGCACATTTCACGGATATCGAAAATATACTTTGTGAACTGAGAAAACATCATATCGTCATCGAGGATCTGCAATTCAGGCAACCCGATCTGGAAGATGTTTTTTTGCAAATCATGGATAAACGAGCGGACTGACGTGTTTGCCATCACTTTTCAAACCCTTTTCTACAAGGAAGTGTTGCGTTTCCTGAAAGTCGCGACACAGACCATTACCGCGCCGATTGTAACGGCGCTGCTTTACCTGCTGATTTTCGGGCATGCGCTGGAAAATTATGTCCAGATTTATCCCGACGTGGGTTATACGGCTTTTCTGGTACCCGGACTGGTCATGATGAGCCTGTTGCAAAACGCTTTCGCCAATTCATCCTCGTCTTTGATCCAGTCCAAAATCAACGGCAGTCTTGTGTTCGTCCTGCTCTCTCCCGTATCGCACTGGCAACTGTATCTGGCCTATATGCTGGCGGCCGTGGTACGCGGGCTCATCGTCGGCGCAGGTGTTTTCGCCATTACGCTTATTTTCGCAAAACCGGCCTGTCATTCCCTGATATGGATACTGTTCTTCGCCTTTCTCGGCGCCGCCATTTTGGGCACCATGGGCATCATCGCAGGAATATGGGCAGACAAATACGACCAGCTGGCCAGTTTCCAGAATTTTCTCATCATGCCGGCCACTTTCCTTTCGGGCGTGTTCTATTCCATTCATTCATTACCTGCTTTCTGGCAGCATCTTTCCGAATTCAATCCCTTTTTCTATCTGGTGGATGGTTTCCGGTACGGATTTTTCGGTCATTGTGATGTCCATCCGTGGACAAGCGCGATTATTGTGAGTATCTTTTTTGTTTTTCTCGCATTTTTTACCGTGCATTTATTGCGAAAAGGATATAAATTGCGCTTTTGACGCTTTTGCCGAATAATCGGGAGCCGGCAGACATCACGACTGTTTCGGAAGTACACATCGACATTGAAGAATCTTTAAATGGACAAGCTCATCATCAACGGCGGCAATCGTCTTTATGGCGAAATCACGATTTCGGGTGCAAAGAACGCCGCTTTGCCCATTTTATGCGCCAGTCTGCTGACAGCCGACGATATCGAACTGACCAATGTGCCGCATCTGAGAGATGTCCAGACCATGCTGGCGCTTTTGCAGCAAATGGGGGTGACCGTCAGACAGGACGGCGACAAAATGATCCTCAACGGCAGCGCTGTCCATAATTTTTACGCCCCTTACGAACTGGTCAAAACCATGCGTGCTGCGATTCTGGTTCTGTGTCCGCTGGTCGCCCGCTTCGGACAGGCTCAGGTTTCCCTTCCGGGGGGATGCGCCATCGGCTCGCGTCCGGTCGAACAGCATATCAAGGGACTGCGCGCACTGGGCGCAGAGGTGGAAATCAGGGGCGGTTATATTTATGCCAAGGCACAAAAGCTCAAGGGAACCCATATCGTGACCGACATGATTACGGTCACGGGAACAGAAAACCTTCTGATGGCAGCGACGCTGGCAGAGGGGGAAACCGTCATCAAAAACGCCGCACGTGAACCGGAGGTGACCGATCTGGCAAACCTGCTGGTCAAGATGGGAGCGCAAATCGATGGAATCGGGACGGATCGTTTGGTCATTCATGGGGTAAAACGGTTGCACGGCGCGCGCCACCATGTCATTCCGGACCGTATCGAAACCGGCACATTCCTTTGCGCGGTCGCCGCAACAGGTGGAGATGTCACCCTGACGAAAACGCGCGATAATATACTTGAGTCCGCACTGAACAAAATTCGTGAAATGGGGGCCGATATATCGACGGGCGCCGACTGGATACGTATCCGCATGGACAAGCGTCCCAAAGGGGTCAACTTCAGAACCACTGAATATCCGGGATTTCCGACGGATATGCAGGCCCAGTTCATGGCCGTCAACTGTCTGGCCGATGAAGCCACCCATGTCATCGAAACGATTTTTGAAAACCGCTTCATGCATGTACAGGAACTGAACCGTCTCGGAGCCCGCATCAAGACTGAAGGCAATACCGCTTTCATTTCCGGCGTGGGCAAGCTGGTCGGCGCGCCGGTCATGGCAACCGATTTGCGCGCTTCTGCGTCGCTGGTGATCGCCGGTCTGGCGGCACAGGGAGAAACACAGGTCAACAGGATTTATCATCTCGATCGCGGATACGATCAGATGGAAGTGAAACTGTCCGCAGTCGGAGCAGATATCAAACGAGTCAAACAATGAATCAAACAGCAGAAAAACCTTCACAGGAACTGATCCTCGCTCTTTCGAAAGGGCGTATTTTCGAGGAAACGATGCCGTTGCTCGAGGCAGCCGGCATCACCGTTCTGGAAGATCCCGAAACATCACGCAAACTGATTCTGCCGACCAACAAACCGCAGATACGCGTCATCATCGTCCGCGCCACCGACGTGCCGACATACGTGCAGTATGGCGCAGCCGATTTCGGTGTCGCCGGAAAAGACGTCCTTCAGGAAAACGGCAGTACCGGCCTGTACCAGCCTATCGACCTGCAAATCGCGCGATGCCGTCTGTCGGTCGCTGTCCGCAAGGATTTCGATTACGAAAAGGCCATCCGGCAGGGCGCACGTCTGAGAGTGGCAAGCAAATATGTTCAGGCGGCACGCGAGCATTTTGCCAAGAAAGGCATCCATGTCGATATCATCAAACTGTATGGTTCCATGGAACTGGCGCCGCTCGTCGGGCTTTCCGACGTCATCGTCGATCTGGTCAGCACCGGCAATACGCTGAAAGCGAACAATCTGGTCGAGGTCGAACAGATTCAGGAAATCACGTCACGGCTGATCGTCAATCAGGCTTCGCTGAAATTGAAGCGCCGGATGTTACAGCCTATACTGGACGCATTCAAGGCCGCTTCAACCGAATCGGGCCAAACCCAAAAAACTCAATGAGGATGAAATCATGACTGTTCAAATCCGCAAACTGGAAACCACGCAAAGTGATTTCAGAAATCAGCTTGCCAACGTACTGGCATTCGAGGCCAAGGAAGACGAATCCATCAACACCGTCGTCGCCAATGTACTGGCCGATGTCCGCGAAAACGGCGACAAGGCCGTTCTGGAATATACCCGGCGTTTCGACAGATTGTCCGTCAACTCGGTATCGGAGCTTGAAATTTCCAAAGCCGAATGCGAAGCAGCGCTGGCATCGCTGAGTCCGGAACGTCGTGCCGCGCTGCACGCCGCCGCCGACAGGGTTCGCCAGTATCATGAATACCAGAAACGTTCTTGCGGCAGCGACGGTTTCACCTATACCGATACGGATGGTACGTTGCTCGGCCAGAAAATCACGCCCCTGGACAGCGTCGGCATTTATGTTCCGGGCGGAAAGGCAGCCTATCCTTCGTCGGTACTGATGAACGCCATTCCGGCCAATGTCGCTGGTGTATCCGAAATCGTCATGGTCGTGCCGACACCGGATGGCGCGCGCAACGAGCTGGTTCTGGCCGCTGCCGCCATCTCGGGAGTCACCCGTGTATTCGCTGTCGGTGGCGCACAGGCCGTCGGCGCTCTGGCCTATGGTACGGAAACCATCCCGTCTGTCGACAAGATCGTCGGCCCGGGCAACGCCTATGTCGCCGCCGCAAAACGCCGTGTTTTCGGAACGGTCGGCATCGACATGATTGCCGGACCATCCGAAATTCTCGTCGTATGCGACGGCACCACCGATCCGGACTGGGTCGCCATGGATCTTTTCTCGCAGGCGGAACACGACGAAATGGCGCAATCCATCCTGATTTCACCGGATGCCGCCTATCTGGACCGCGTCAACGACAGTATCCAGAAACTTCTTCCCGGCATGATCCGCAAGGACATCATCACGAAATCGCTGTCTTCCCGCGGCGCGATGATTCTTGTCAGAGACATGGAAGAAGCCTGTGAAATCGCCAACCGTATCGCGCCGGAACATCTGGAAATTTCCGCGGAAAATCCGGAACGCTGGGCCGAACTGATTCGTCATGCCGGCGCGATTTTCCTCGGACGTTTCACGTCCGAAGCGCTGGGCGACTATTGTGCCGGTCCGAACCATGTTCTGCCGACCTCGCGTACAGCCCGTTTCTCCTCTCCGCTGGGTGTTTACGATTTCCAGAAACGCTCCAGCCTGATTTGCGTGAGCGAAAAGGGTGCGCAGACACTGGGCAAAATCGCGGTGGAACTGGCAACCGGCGAAGGACTGGAAGCGCACGCCAGAAGTGCGGGCTTCAGACTTGAAAAAGGAACATCCGTAAAATAATTACACACGAAACCCTATCATGTCTTTTATCGATCAGGTTATCCGGCCGGATATTCGGGCCATGTCGGCATACGCAGTCGCCGAATCGGAAGGTTTTCTCAAACTGGACACCATGGAAAACCCTTATACGTTGCCGGACGAATTGAAAACGGAACTGGCTCGGCGTCTTGCCGATGTCGCACTGAACCGCTATCCGGTTCCTTCATACACCCGCCTGAAGGAAAAAATCTGCAGGCAGATGGGTGTTCCGCAAGGCTATGACGTCATGCTGGGCAATGGCTCGGATGAACTGATTTCGCTCATCGCGCAGGCATGCGCCAGAAAAGATATCCGTGCGACCATGCTCACGCCGGTTCCCTGTTTTGCTATGTATGTCCTCTCGGCGCAATTCGCCGGCATGGACTTTGTCGGCGTCCCCCTGAAAGCTGATTTCACACTCGATATAGACGCCATGCTGGCGGCCATCGAAAAACATCGTCCGACCGTCGTCTATCTCGCACAACCTCATAATCCGACCGGTATGCTGTTCGAGGAACAGGACGTCATCCGGATTATCAAAGCCATGAGCGACAAGGGCATCGTCATCAGTGACGAAGCCTATCAGCCTTTCGCCGAGTCCAGCTTCATGCCCCACTTGCCGGAATATCCGAATCTCGTCGTCATGCGGACCGTCTCGAAACTCGGTCTGGCGGGCATCCGGCTCGGTTACATGTCCGCCATTCCCGAGTTGCTGACCGAATTCGACAAGGTTCGTCCACCGTACAACATCAATGTCCTGACCGAAGCGACAGCGGAATTCGCGATGGATCACATCGATGTATTCAACGGTCAGGCCGCCATCATCCGTGCCGAACGCAGCAGGCTGACAGACGCGTTGCGCCAGTTGCCCGGCGTCGAAGTTTTTACCTCGCGCGCCAACTTCCTGCTCATACGCTTGCCCAACGCCGAAGCGGTATTCGAAAAACTGCTCGCACGCAAGATTCTGGTCAAAAATATGGGTAAAATGCATGCATCGCTGCACAACTGTCTGCGTGTCACTGTCAGTTCGCCAGAAGAAAACCGGCAGTTCCTGGACCAGTTCAAGGCTTGTATCCAATAATCATTCCGGAACGCATCATGTCAACACCCAGAACCGCGGAAATCATCCGCAATACCAACGAGACGAAAATTCACGTGGCAATCAATCTGGATGGCACCGGTCAGCAGAATCTGGCGACCGGCGTTCCGTTTCTCGACCATATGCTTGACCAGATCGCACGCCACGGTCTGGTCGATCTGGATATACAGGCACAGGGCGACTTGCAAATCGACGACCATCATACCGTCGAGGATGTCGGCATCGCACTGGGGCAGGCCATCTTTCAGGCAATCGGCGACAAGAAGGGCATCCGGCGTTATGGACATGCCTATGTCCCGCTGGACGAATCGCTCTCACGTGTCGTGATTGACTTTTCCGGTCGTCCCTATCTGTCATTCCATGTGCCGTTCACTCGTGCCATGACAGGCCGTTTCGACCTTGACCTCGTCCGGGAATTTTTCCAGGGACTGGTCAACCACGCCAGAATTTCACTGCATATCGACAATCTGCGCGGCGACAACGCCCATCATCAGTGCGAAACCGTTTTCAAGGCCTTCGGACGTGCCTTGCGTATGGCTGCGGAACTCGACCCCAGAGCTGCGGACAACATTCCATCGACAAAAGGAACCTTGTAATCCACTCCGTTGACCCGTCATCCTTATTCTGACCGTCAATTTCTATGAAAAAAATCGTTGTTGTTGATTACGGTATGGGGAATCTGCGCTCCGTTGCGCAGGCACTTCGCGCCGTCGCTCCTGAAAAGGACATCCTTGTATCCGGCGCCGTATCCGACCTGAAAGAGGCTGAACGTATCGTCTTGCCGGGGCAGGGTGCCATGCCGGACTGCATGGCATCTCTTGAGAAATCCGGCCTGAAAGACGCACTGCTCGACGCAGCGCGCAAAAAACCTGTTTTCGGTGTCTGCGTCGGCGAACAAATGCTTTTCGACTGGAGCGAAGAAGGTGACACCCGCTGTCTGGGACTGTTGCCTGGCAAGGTCGTCCGCTTCCGGCTGGACAACCGTGTACAACCGGACGGCTCCCGCTTCAAGGTTCCGCAAATGGGCTGGAACCGTGTCAAACAGGTCAATCCTCATCCGTTATGGCAGGGCATCCCGGACAACAGTTTCTTTTACTTCGTACACAGTTTTCATGTCGTTCCATCCCGTTCTGAACAGATGGTCGGCGAAACGGAATACGGCATGCCGTTTTGCAGTGCCGTCGCACATGAGAACATTTTCGCCACCCAGTTCCATCCGGAGAAAAGTGCCGATGTGGGGCTCAGGCTGTACCGCAATTTCATCCACTGGAATCCATGACCGCACATTTGTGCCATTTGTCCAATTCATTTTTCTATACTTGTTTTTATCATGTTGCTTATCCCCGCTATTGATTTGAAAGACGGTTCCTGCGTACGGTTAAGACAGGGCGATATGAATCAGGCTACCGTATTTTCGGAAGATCCGGCAAAAATGGCTTTACACTGGCTGGAACAGGGTGCAAGACGGCTGCATCTGGTTGACCTCAACGGTGCTTTCGCAGGCAAACCGGTCAACGAAGCTGCCGTCAGGAATATTCTTCAAACCGTGCGGGATTTTGCCAGTGACCATGATATGGATGAAATTCCCGTGCAGCTCGGAGGCGGCATCCGCGATCTCGACACGATCGAACGTTATCTGGATCATGGTCTTTCCTATATCATCGTCGGAACCGCTGCCGTCAAAAATCCGGGATTTCTTCAGGATGCCTGCGGCGCCTTCCCGGGACAAATCATCGTCGGACTGGATGCTCGTGACGGTCGCGTAGCGACTGACGGCTGGAGCAAACTGTCTCGCCACGACGTCATCGAACTCGGCAAGAAATATGAAGAATACGGTGTGGAAGCCATCATTTATACCGATATCGGTCGTGACGGCATGATGGCCGGCGTCAATATCGATGCTACTGTCAGACTGGCGCAAGCCGTCAAGATTCCCGTCATCGCTTCCGGCGGTGTACACGACATCCGCGATGTCGAAGCACTTTGCGCGGTTCAGAACGAGGGAATCGAAGGCGTCATCTGTGGACGTTCCATCTATGAAGGCACGCTCAATCTTGCCCAGGCGCAAGTCCGTGCAGATGAACTGTCAGAACAGCAATAGAATCAAACCAACCGGAAATGCGCCATGCTGACCAAACGAATCATTCCATGTCTTGATGTCACCGCAGGTCGTGTCGTCAAGGGTGTCAATTTCGTCGAACTGAAAGATGCCGGAGACCCTGTCGAAATCGCACGCCGCTACAACGATCAGGGGGCCGATGAGCTGACCTTTCTGGATATCACCGCTTCCAGCGACCAGCGGGATCTGATTCTCAATATCATCGAAGACGTTTCCTCACAGGTTTTCATCCCGTTGACCGTCGGCGGCGGTGTCCGTACCGTCGAGGATGTCCGCCGTCTGCTCAATGCAGGCGCGGACAAGGTGAGTATCAATACCTCGGCCGTAACCAACCCGCAACTCGTTGCCGATGCATCGGCACGTTATGGCTCGCAATGTATCGTCGTCGCCATCGATGCCAAGCAGGTAGCCCCCGGCCGGTGGGAAATTTTCACCCACGGCGGTCGCAAGGCCACCGGACTGGAAGCGGTTTCCTGGGCCAAAAAGATGGAAACGCTGGGAGCGGGGGACATCCTTCTGACCAGTATGGACAGGGATGGTACCAAGAGCGGATTCGACCTCGAGCTGACACGCGCCATCTCCGACTCGCTCAACATTCCGGTCATCGCTTCCGGCGGCGTCGGCAACCTGCAGCATCTGGCTGACGGCATCCTCAAAGGCCATGCCGATGCCGTACTGGCCGCCAGCATTTTCCATTATGGCGAATATACGGTACAGCAGGCCAAACAATTCATGTCTGAACAAAACATACCGGTACGCTTATGAATACCCGAAACTGGCTCGATACCATTCAATGGAACGATCAGGGACTGATTCCCGTCATTACCCAGGACGCCACCACCCTGAAAGTTCTGATGCTGGCATGGATAAACCGTGCTGCGCTTGAAAAAACCGTGCAATGCGGCGAGGCCGTTTACTGGAGCCGTTCCAGAAACAGGCTCTGGCACAAGGGAGAAGAATCTGGACATACCCAGAAAATCGTCGATATCCGGCTTGACTGCGACAGCGATGCCTTGTTGTTTCTGGTAGAGCAGACCGGACTGGCATGTCATACCGGAAGACTGTCCTGTTTCTATCAGCAGCCGCAGAATACGGCGCAAGGCACGCAATGGGTCGCTGTCGATCCCGTCATCAAGAACCCGTCGGAAATATACAAATGAACGAAATTCTCTCAAGACTCGCATCCGTCATCGAATCCAGAAAACTGGCAAACGGTGGCGACCCAAAAAAATCGTATGTCAGCAGCCTGTTTGCCAAAGGCGATGATGCCATCATGAAAAAGGTCGGCGAAGAAGCGACTGAAATGGTCATGGCCGCAAAGGATGCTCGCAACAATCTGCCGGCATCTAAAATCGTCTATGAATGCGCCGATCTCTGGTTCCATACCACGGTTCTTCTGGCACAATTCAATCTGACACCGGAAGATGTCCTGAAAGAGCTGGCACGACGCGAAGGCATTTCCGGTATCGAGGAAAAGGCTTCGCGCAAGACGACGCCCTGACATCTTCGCCAATATCTGACATAGGGGAGAAACCAAATGGATGACTGCATTTTCTGCAAAATCGTCAATAAAACATTACCGTCGACCTGCGTTTTCGAAAACGAGCGCATCATGGTTTTCAAGGACATCCATCCTTCGGCGCCAGTGCATCTGCTGATCATCCCCAAGCGGCACATTCCGTCCCTGTCGCATTGCAATCCGGAAGACGCCGCCTTGCTGGGTGAAATGATGGCGCTCATCCCGCAGCTGGCGAAAGAACACGGCATCGAAGTGACCGGCACAGAATCCGGAAACCTGCAGGGCGGTTTCAGGGTCGTCGTCAACACCGGCCCGGATGGCAAACAGGACGTCTATCACCTGCATATTCATCTGATGGGCGGAAAACGTCCCTGGAAGATTCCCAATTGATGCAACCCTGATGCATAAAAAAGGCCGGTACCCCCGGCCTTTTTGATTATGGCTGTTGTCTTTCCAGACGCTTTTTCGAGGGGCGTTTTCCCACCACGATTTCCAGTGTCACTTCCTTGCCATCACGCAGTACCACGACACCCGTTTTGCTTTCCGGTTGCAATGTGGCGATCAGGTTGAACATCTCCTTCATATTGGCGATATTTTTCCCGTCAACCGATACCAGTATGTCGCCCGGCCTGATACCGGCACGGTCAGCCGGCCCATTCTTGAGAACAGCGGCGATTATCACACCATCCTGCTTGCCCAGATCGAGATTTTCAGCCAGTTCCGGCGTGATGTCTCTCGGTTCGACACCGATCCACCCCCTGACGACCTGTCCCTTGGCGATAATGGCATCCATCACCATCCGGACCGTCGAAACGGGGATGGCGAACCCGATGCCCATGGATCCACCGCTTTGCGAATAAATGGCGGAATTGATACCGATGAGGTTGCCGTTCGCATCGATGAGTGCACCGCCGGAATTGCCCGGATTGATCGCGGCATCAGTCTGGATGAAGTTTTCGTAAATGTTGATTCCCAGCTGACTGCGCCCCAATGCGGACACAATCCCCATCGTCACCGTCTGACCGACTCCGAACGGATTGCCGATAGCCAGAACGACATCGCCGACCTTGACATCATCGACATTGCCGAAAGTGATCGCCGGCAAATCCGGCAAATCGATCTTGATGACGGCCAAATCGGTTTCCGGATCGTTGCCGACCAGTCTGGCGGCCGCCTTGCGGCCATCCTCGAAAGCCACCTCGATCTGGTCGGCGGTTTCCACCACATGATTGTTGGTCAACACATAACCGTCATGCGTCACGACAACACCTGAGCCCAGACTCATCTGTTTTTCCGTATCGCTGAAACGTTCTCCGAAAAACCGTTTCAGAAAAGGGTCGTCCAGCAAGGGGCTTTGGGGCTGCCGGACTTCCTTGGTCGTATAAATATTGACCACGGCCGGCATCGCGCGCGAAACGGCATCGCGGTAAGATGCCGCTACCGGAACGGCAACCGCCCTGTTTTCCTGTTTCGGTACAAATGCGCCCCGTTCCAGTTCCAGCCATTCCGGTTTCAGGGTCACGACAACAAACCAGATCGCCAGACAAACTGTTATAGTCTGTGCAAACAACAGCCAAAGACGTCGCATGATATGAATAAAATAAAAGGTCAAAATACCGTAGACAGAAACGAGGTCGTCAAATTTCTGGCAGACGAATTAAAAATTGCGTTTATGCGTGATTATTGTCCAAATGGTCTGCAAGTGGAAGGACAATCACACATTTCATCCATCGTCAGCGGTGTCACCGCCAGCCGCGCGCTGATCGAGGCCGCCATACAGGAAAAAGCCGATACCATTTTAGTGCATCACGGCTATTTCTGGCGGAATGAAAACGCATGCATCACAGGCCCGAAGCGCGAACGTATCCGATTGTTGCTGGCGCACGATATCAACCTCCTGGCCTATCATTTGCCGCTCGATTGCCATCCCACGCTGGGCAACAATATCCGGCTTGCACAGGTACTTGGTTTCGACGTCACCGGGCGATTCGGCGAAAACGAACTGGGCTGGCTTGGCAAAACCGCAAATCCCGCCCTGAAAACCGTCGCCGACCTTGCAGGCTGGCTCGGAAAGAAACTGAATCGCGAGCCGCTGCTGATCGGCGACCCGGAACAAAAACTGGAAACGATAGGCTGGTGCAGCGGTGCGGCACAAGACTTGCTGCCGGATGCCGCACAAGCCGGTGCAAACGTTTATCTGTCGGGAGAAATTTCAGAACGAACGGTACACGATGCCCGCGAATACGGTATCGCTTACCTGGCCTGTGGACATCACGCCACCGAACGGTTCGGCATTCAGGCACTTGGAGATCTGCTTGCCAAACAATATGGCATCCGCCATCGGTATATTGAAATCGACAATCCGGTCTGATATGCGACCGATACCCGGCACTTCCCGCAAAATGGCCCCCCTTTAAAACCGGATGTCACTCCTCTATAATACCCTGCGACATGAAGTGTTGCGCGAGTGCTCCGGAACGGGCCATGAAGCGGCAAGTCATGCCGTTGCCGAATCTTTTTTCCATTCCGGTTCACCGGAAAAACGCCGTTTGCAACCTTCGTTGCTTGGATATTCTCTTCTGCCATAAAGGAACAATTATCATGATGGTTCTCTATTCAGGAACGACCTGTCCTTTTTCCCAGCGCTGCCGTTTCGTGCTCTTCGAAAAAGGCATGGATTTTGAAATCAGGGATATTGACCTCTTCAACAAGCCGGAAGAAATATCCGCCATGAATCCGTACGGACAGGTTCCGATTCTGGTCGAACGTGAACTGATTCTGTATGAATCCAATATCATCAACGAATATATCGACGAGCGTTTCCCGCACCCGCAGCTGATGCCGGCCGACCCGCTGATGCGCGCCAGAGCGAGACTGATGCTGTTCAACTGTGAAAAGGAGCTGTTCGTACACGTCAATACGCTGGAAAACGACAAGTCGGAAAACGCCGCCGCCAATCATGAAAAGGCCAGAACGCAGATCCGCGAATATCTGACCGCCATGTCTCCGCTTTTCCAGAAAAGCAAATATGTTCTCGGCGACGAATTTTCCATGCTGGATGTCGCGCTGGCTCCCTTGCTGTGGCGACTGGACTATTACGGCATTGAACTGTCCAAGACGGCTGCGCCGCTCATGAAATATGCCGAACGCGTCTTTTCGAGACCAGCCTATATCGAAGCGCTGACGCCACCTGAAAAAGTGATGCGCCGCTGATGCCTGCTTGTCCGGACGATATTCATCATGACGACTGTTTCCACCAAACCATATCTGCTCAGGGCCATTCATCAATGGTGTACCGACAATGGCTATACACCGTATATTGCCGTCAAGGTCGGTGCTTCGGCCAAAGTTCCCGTACAGTTCGTGCGAGACGGTCAAATCGTTCTGGATATCAGCTACGAAGCAACCAGCGGTCTGGACATGAACAATACCGCCATCCAGTTCAAGGCACGTTTCGGCGGCGTCTCGCGCGATATTTACATACCGGTCGAAAATGTGGCCGCCATCTATGCCAGCGAGAACGGTCAGGGTATGGGGTTCGAGCCGACCGAACCGGAAACCGGTGTTTTGCCGGACGACGAACCGCCAAAAAAACCTACCTTGACGAGAATAAAATAAGTTAGAATAGCTTTTTTCCAGTGCCGGCTTAGCTCATCAGGTAGAGCACATGATTTGTAATCATGGGGTGGCGGGTTCGAGTCCTGCAGCCGGCACCATTTCCGGTTCGTCGTCATGTGCATGTGCGCATGACATATTGGCAGTCATACAGTAATCTGTTCATTTTCCGAAAATAACCATTTTGTAGAAAATCTTCCTGGAAACAACAATGCGATTCTGTTTTTTTGTGGTAAAGAAATCGTTTCAGGCAAATGATTTCTTTACCACAAAGGTATGCGTTTTGACAATCAGGTGATATACTTCGGCGATTTCAGCTTCCGGAATTTCCGCCGTTGCATGACAGGCGGTCGTGCCGGAAATGCTGTGTCGTGTATGTTCAGGATGTCATTACTGCCGAGCTGTACATTGACCGAAGACGGCGACCTTGCCAGGTACCGGCTTCAGAAAACGAACTTCGTCCTGAATGGTCAGGATCATGCAGGACAAATTTTTATCTGAACGGGATGTCATGAATATTGATGTTTTGCAAAAACGTATTCGTCTGCCTGAATTGAGAAAAAAGGTAACCAGCGCCGAAGCTGCAGCCGAGCATGTCAAGGACGGCATGACCGTCGGCATGAGCGGCTTCACACTGGCAGGATGCGTTAAAAGTGTTCCTCATGCCATAGCCAGAAAAGCGGCCACCCAACCCTTGAAAATTTCGCTGTTGACCGGCGCTTCTCTGGGAAATGATGTCGACAGCGCCTTGACCAACGCCGGTGTGCTGGCAAGACGTTCCCCATTCCAGACGGACAGAACATTGCGGAATGCCATCAACCGCGGCGAAATCATGTATATCGACAACCATTTGTCGGAAACCGGCGAACAACTGCGCAGACAGCAGGTCAAGCCGGTGGATGTCGCCATCATCGAAGCCGTCTCCATTACCGAGTCCGGCGAAATCATTCCGACCGCATCTGTCGGCAATAACGAAATCTTCGCAATGCAGGCCAACAAGGTCATCGTCGAAGTCAATCTGGCCTATTCCCTTGAAATGGAAGGCGCACACGATATCTATTGCGCGCGTCATTTCCCGAATGCCGAACCGATCGGCGTCATGTCGCCACGTGACCGTATCGGCTCCATCGGCATTTCGATACCGCCGGAAAAAATCGTCGCCATCGTCGTGACCGACGAAATGGATACGCCATCGCAGAATCTGCCGCCGGATGAGGAAACCGCACAAATCGCCGGTCATCTCATCGATTTTTTCAAGAACGAAATCCGTCTCGGTCGCCTGACCAACAGCCTGCGTCCACTCCAGTCCGGCATCGGCACGATCGCCAATGCGGTCATGTCGGGACTTCAGACCGGGCCGTTCAGTCATCTGACCATGTATTCGGAAGTGTTGCAGGATTCGACTTTCGAGCTGATCGATGCCGGCATGATGGATTTCGCTTCGGCAACCGCCATCACGCTGACCGACCAGAAGAGCCGTGAAGTCTTCGGCAACTTCGGTCGCTACAAGGACCATGTCGTCATCCGTCCGCAACGTATTTCCAACCATCCGGAAGTCATCCAGCGACTGGGCATCATCACTATCAATACGGCACTTGAAGCCGATATTTACGGTCATGTCAATTCGACCCATGTCATGGGTACACACATGATGAACGGTATCGGTGGTTCCGGCGACTTCACCCACAATGCACATACCGCCATTTTCGTCACCAAATCGGTAGCGAAGGGCGGCGTCATTTCCAGTATCGTCCCGATGGTGCCGCATGTCGACCATACGGAACACGATGTCGATATTCTGGTTACCGAAGTCGGTCTGGCCGATCTGCGTGGTCTGGCTCCGCGTGAACGTGCGCAAACCATCATCAACAACTGTGTGGAAGGTGAATATCAGGACATGCTGCGCGATTATGTCCGTGAGGCAAATCGCAGAGGTGGACAGACGCCGCATGTTCTGGAAAAAGCACTCTCCTGGCATCAGCGACTGCATGAAACCGGTTCGATGAAGAAAGAAGCATGACAAGGGTCATCTCCACCAATAAAAAACGCCTGGGTATACACTCAGGCGTTTTTTATTGGCTTGTCCGGAAAAAACCTTACCGCCAATGATGAACAGGTACGGTCGCGGAATGACGATCACACCATACTGCAACCGGCATTTCCACGTTAACGGTGGTGACTGGCGGTGAATTTCGGCCGATATACGAACTCAGAGGTTCTGAATCAGAATCACGAAAATCAGTACCGGCGCAATATAACGGCAAAATCCCTTGAGCAACGGCAACCAGACCGGTCGGGTTCCATCCGCTCTGGTCAATCTGGCCGCAATCACAGGCCATGATTTCCAGCCGACCAGAATGGCGACCATGATGCCGCCGAACGGCATGATCAGGTTGGAGCTGACATAATCCAGAATTCCGAACAGGTTTTTCCCGAACAGGGTGTAATCTTTCCAGACACCAAGCGACAGGGAAGCACCGATACCGAGTACGAACATCAGGATGGACATGACAACCGTCATGGTTGTCCTTGGCAGGTGAAATTCGTCGATAAAGAAGCTGACCACCACTTCCATCAGCGACACCGACGAAGTCAGGGCGGCGACGAACAGCAGGAAAAAGAAAAGAATGCCGAAAAACGAACCGCCGCTCATCTGTGAAAACACTGCCGGCATGGTGATGAATGTCAGACCAGGACCGGCTGATGGGTCGAAACCGAACACGAAAATGGCCGGAAAAACCATCAATCCCGACAGGAAGCATATCAACGTCGTCAATCCGATGACGCTGCCCGCCGAATTGGGAATATAGGTTTCATCCGAGGCATATGAACCGTAAGTAATCATGCACCCCATCCCCAGCGACATGGAAAAGAAAGCAAGTCCCATGGCTTCGATGACCATGACCGGCGTCACCTTGCTGAAATCAGGCTGGAGAAATGTCAAAACTCCCTCGATGGCACCCGGCAGAGTCAACCCTCTGACGATCAGGACGAGAATCAGCAGAAACAGCATGACCATCAGGTATTTGCTGACCTGCTCGATCCCTTTCTGGACGCCGGCCAGCACCACGGCGGCTGTCAGTCCCATGAACGCGGCATGATACCAGAGCGGTTGCACCGGGTCGGCGATAAACGAATCGAAAGTCGAAGACAAGAATACGGGATTCGATGTCAGAATGGAGCCGTCTATGGATTTGACGATATAGGCGATGGTCCAGCCGCCGACGACACTGTAAAAAGAAAGAATCAGAAAACCGCACAAGACGCCGATATAGCCGACGCCGGACCACCATTTTCCGCCAAGTCGCCTGTAAGCGCCGACAGGACTCCGGCGGCTCGCCGCGCCGACGGACATTTCCGCAATCATCAACGAAATACCCAGCGTACAGACGATTACCAGAAATATCACCAGAAAAGCGCCGCCACCGTTTTGCGCGGCGACATAAGGAAATTTCCAGATGGCTCCGAGACCGACGGCAGAACCGGCTGCCGCCAAGATGAAACCGAGACGTGACCCCCACTCCGCGCGTGCCATAAGCAATAACCTCCGACTATTAGACAATCATCCCCGTTATTGCCTGCCGACAGCCTTCTGGCAGCATGACAAAGGGCACTACCTGACGACCGGAACGACTTGAATCCGGCCAAAGGCGCCACCGTTTTTCCGGCGTCCTGACAACCGGTTCAACACGTGACCATACAAAATTTCATATTTTAGCGGAGAACGTTTTTATCTTGCTAGCATCATGCAACTATGTCTATACTCCGCAGTGACAAATCCAGTAAAGAATCTTATTGCCACATACCGTTTCATAAAGGAAAAAACATGACCATCAAAGCAGCAGTCCACGGTTTGGGCAACATCGGCCGGCATGTCATCGATTGCCTGAGCTGTGCGCCCGATTTTGAATGTCTTGGCGTCATCCGCCGCGAATCGTCGCTCGGAACGCAATCCATCGAACGCAGGGGTCTGCCCGACTTCGCATCCATCGATCAGCTGATCGCAGCAAAAGGCAAGCCTGATGTCGTCATCCTCTGCGGTCCTTCGCGTTCGGTTCCTGACGATGCGAAATTCTATCTCTCAAAAGGCATCTGCACCGTCGACAGCTTCGATGTCCACAGCGAAATTCCCGAACTCGTCGGCATGCTCGACAAGGTCGCACGCGAAAACCAGTGCGGCTGCATCACTGCCGCCGGATGGGACCCGGGTACTGATTCGGTCATGCGTACACTGTTTGAAGCTATGGCGCCTGTCGGCACGACATTCACCAATTTCGGTCGTGGCCGTTCCATGGGTCACTCGGTTGCCGCACGCGCCATTCCCGGCGTGGCCGACGCGACTTCCATCACCATTCCTATCGGTGGAGGCCGCCATTCCCGTCTGGTTTACGTCCTTCCGGAACAGGGCGCTTCCTTTGAACAAATCAAAAAAGACCTCGCCGCAGATCCCTATTTCAGCCATGACCCGCTGGAAGTCCGCGAAGTCAAAACACCGGAAGAAATGGCTGCCGTCGCCGACAATTCGCATGGCGTCCTGATGGAACGGATCGGCGCATCCGGACGCACATCCAACCAGCACCTTGTCTTCGATATGAAAATCGACAATCCGGCGCTGACTTCCCAGATTCTGGTGTCTTGCGCCAGAGCCATCACCCGTATGGGCAACGGCTGCTTTACGCTGATCGACGTTCCGCCGGTTCTGCTGTTGCCAGGCGACCGGATGCAGCACATCGCCCGTCTGGTCTAAACCCGGATATTGGCGCGACAACGCAGGCGATACCGTTACCCATGTATCGCTTCGCGACAAAAAGCCACGCGCACCCACGGCAACCGCTCCTCGAAACCCGACCGTTTCACGGAGCGGTTCTTTTTTGCCAGACAGCTCCGCAGAAAACGAAAATCAGCCCGTGGAACCGAAACTGCCACAAGAGCGAACCGCATACAGACCATTTGGCCAGCTATTCCATCATGCGCCATCTGGATTTGTCACATCCCGATACATGCCTCATGCCATAATAACGTCTGCATCATTCGCATATTCCTGTTTCATGTTTTCCAAGCCGGCGATTTTATGAAGCAATCCGAACCCTACGGAAAAGTATTCATCCTTTTTCTGTCCGCAGTCACGATAGCGTTCTTATGGATTTTGTGGCCTTTTTACGGCGCGGTTTTCTGGGGATTCATTCTGGCGGTCATGTTCATGCCACTGAACGACTATTTCCTGTCGAAAATGCCCGGCAAGAAAAATACGGCATCCATCCTCACCATTTGCGTGTGCCTGCTCATTGTCGTCATCCCGCTGATTCTTGTCATCGGCGCGCTGGCACAGGAAAGTGCGGCCCTGTATCAGAAAATCCAGACGAAAAGCATCGGTCTCGATGCGACTTTCCGTATGCTCGTCTCATATCTGCCCGACTGGGTAACCAGCCTGCTCAACCGCTCCGGCATCACCACCATGTCGGAATTCCAGCAGAAAGTTTCCAGCGGCATGCTTCAGGCCAGCCAGTACATCGCCGGAAAACTGTTCGTCATCGGACAAAACATTCTGGATTTCACCATCGGCTTCTGTATCATGCTGTACCTGCTGTTCTTCCTGCTCCGCGACGGAAAAGAACTCGCCTTGCGCATCAGGAAAATCATCCCGCTGGCCAATGACCACAAACTCCTGCTTCTGGGCAAGTTCACCGGCGTCATCCGCGCAACGGTCAAGGGCAATCTGGTCGTCTCTGTCGTGCAAGGCGGACTGGGTGGCCTGATTTTCTGGCTCATGGGAATAGAAGCCCCATTGCTATGGGGCGCGACCATGTCGGTGCTTTCCCTGTTGCCGTCAGGGTCTGGCGTGATATGGGTACCGGTCGCCATCTACTTTCTGGCGACGGGCGCTATCCTGAAAGGTATTCTCCTTCTGGTACTCGGTATCCTGGTAATCGGTCTGGCGGATAACTTTCTGCGTCCGTTGCTGGTCGGCAAGGACACTCAAATGCCAGACTATCTGGTTCTGATTTCCACTATCGGCGGCATGGCGCTTTTCGGACTCAACGGCTTTGTCCTGGGCCCCGTGATCGCCGCACTTTTCATCACGGCATGGGGACTGTATGCCACCCTGTCACAAAAAAGCCAAACGGATGCACTCCCGCCGGAGAACGGTGATACGCCGGATCATCAGGCATGATGCCATTCAGACCATGCCGTTCCACCGGACGATGCCCTCGTCGGCGATACCGAACAGATCCAGCACACGCCTGAGCGTCTGGTCCACCATTTCCTCGATGGACTGCGGCCTGCAATAAAACGCAGGTACCGGCGGATAAATGATGCCACCCATTTCCGTTACGGATTGCATGTTTCTCAGATGCACCAGATGCAGCGGCGTTTCCCTGACCGCCAACACCAGCCTGCGACGTTCTTTCAGGACGACATCGGCAGCGCGGGTCATCAGATTGTCGCCATAGCCATGCGCGATCGCCGAGAGCGTCTTCATGGAGCAGGGTGCGATGACCATGCCATCATTGCGGAATGAACCACTGGCAAGCGCAGCTGCCATATCCCTGACATCGTACACATGGTCTGCGAGCGCTTCGGCATCGGCGACCGACAATCCCGTTTCATGCCGCAAGGTCAGCGCCGCGGCATCCGAGACGACAAGATGCGTCTCGACATGTGCCATCCCTTGCAACATCCTGAGCAGGCGGACGCCGTAAATGGCGCCGCTCGCTCCTGTCATACCGACAATCAGACGTTTCGGATTTTCCATATGCATCCCATTTTCCGGAGCTTCGTCCTTTCAATCGACCGGATACATGATACCGGCAAAACGGTCAAATCGGCCGCTTCAGTTTCGCAAACGCCTCGGCCATCGCATTGCCCGAAAAAACGGCCTGTTTGCGCGACTTTCCTGATGCTTTGCTGAAACGGCCGGCTTCTTTCCCGGGTACCCCGTCCTGTGGCACATATGCCGGATCGAGTATCATCGACAAACTGATTCTTTTGCGTTTGACATCGACTTCCAGCACCCTGACCTTGACGATTTGCCCGGTTCTGACGATTCGATGCGGGTCGGATACGAATTTTTCCGACATGGCGGAGATATGCACCAGACCATCCTGATGCACGCCGATATCCACAAATGCGCCGAACGCCGTGACATTCGTGACAACGCCTTCGAGAATCATCCCTGAGGCCAAATCGGACATATCCTCGACACCTTCCTTGAAGTGCGCGCTTACAAACTCCGGACGCGGATCGCGTCCGGGTTTTTCGAGTTCCCTGAGAATGTCCGTAATGGTCGGCAAACCGAAGCGGTCACTGATATATTTTTCCGGTTTCACTTGTCCAAGCAAATTCCGGTTGCCGATCAGCGATTCGATACCGACACCCAGATCGGCCAGAATCTTTTTGACGACCGGATACGATTCCGGATGAACCGCCGATGCATCCAGCGGATCGGTACCTCCCGTGATGCGCAAAAAGCCTGCCGCCTGCTCGAATGTCTTTTCACCGAATCGTGGCACTGCACGCAAATCGGCGCGACTGGCGAAACGACCGTTCAGGTTCCTGTACTGCACGATATGGCTTGCTATCCCCTCGGTCAGACCGGACACGCGCGTCAGCAAGGGCACCGATGCCGTATTGACATCCACGCCGACCGCATTGACACAATCCTCCACGGTGGCGTTCAGGGAACGTGCCAGTTTCGTCTGTGCCACATCATGCTGGTATTGTCCGACACCGATGGACTTCGGGTCGATTTTGACCAGTTCGGCCAACGGGTCCTGCAAGCGTCTGGCAATCGAAACCGCACCACGCAATGTCACATCAAGTTCCGGTAATTCACGTGAAGCATATTCGGAAGCCGAGTAGACGGACGCTCCGGCTTCCGAAACGACGATCCGTTCGATTTTGCGCTCCCGGTAACGGCCTGTCAGCTCTGCGGCCAGCCGTTCTGTTTCACGTGATGCCGTTCCGTTGCCTATGGCAATCAGTTCGACCTGATAACGCTCGACCATGCCAGACAATTGCTCCAGCGCACCCTGCCAGTCGTTTTTCGGCTGATGCGGATAAACCGTCGCGGTATCCAGCACTTTCCCCGTTTTGTCGACGACAGCGACCTTCACGCCTGTCCGGATGCCGGGGTCAAGTCCCATAGTCACTTTCGGTCCCGCGGGCGCTGCCAGCAACAATGACTTGAGATTGGTCGCGAAAACCGTGATGGCTTCCGCCTCGGCTTTTTCCCTCAATTCGCCAAACAGTTCCGTTTCAAGATGGGACAATATCCTGATACGCCATGCCCACCTGACGGTTTCCCGTAACCATTGGTCAGAAGGACGCCCCTTGTCGCTTATGCCGAAATGGACAGCGATTCGTGTTTCGCACGGGTTGAACGGAGCATCCCATTGCGGGCGTTCGGCTTCCGAATCCAGCCGTATCCTGAGCGACAGGACTTCTTCCCGACGACCTCTTAACAGCGCCAGCACACGGTGGGACGCGATTTTCTGAACGGGTTCCTCATAATCGAAGTAATCCGAAAACCGCACGCCATTCTGTTCCGCACCTTCCGTCACACGCGAAACGAGTACGCCATGTTCCCTGAAAAATTCCCGCAGTGTCGCCAGCAAGACTGCGTCTTCCGAAAAGCGTTCCATCAGAATCTGGCGCGCACCATCCAGCGCCGCTCTGGCATCGGCGACCCCCGGATTATCGCCATCCGGAGTGGAAAAGGGCGGGCGGATGTACCTGATCGCTTCTTCTTCCGGATTCAGCGAAGGATTCGCCATCAGGCTCTCCGCCAGCTTGTCCAGTCCGGCTTCAATCGCCAGTTTCGCACGTGTTCTGCGTTTTGGACGGAAAGGCAAATAAATGTCCTCCAGTGCCTGTTTGTCCTGCGCCTGCTGTATCGCCGCCAGCAATTCCGGAGTCATTTTGCCCTGGGCGCGAATGGAATCGATTACCGTCTGTCGCCGTTGTTCGAGTTCTCTCAGATAGACAAGCCGCTCCTGCAAAAGCCGCAACTGGCTGTCGTCAAGCCCGCCTGTCATTTCCTTGCGGTATCGCGCGATAAACGGAACCGTCGCCCCTTCATCGAGTAATGCCATGGCGGCAGTGACCTGCCGCACCGATACGGACAGCTCATCCGCCAGACGCTGTTCAATGGAACCCATCATTTTCTACCCGAAAAAACAAAAATGAGATGATACCCACTTCCCCTGAATACGCCATCCCTTGCCGCAAATTCCTGTTTGAAAAGTCCGTTTTTGCATACACTCCGCAACTGGATATGCCCATATCCGCCTCAAACCCGTATCGCACCACCGAAAAGCCATCACTTTTTCCCTTTTATGAACGATAATGTATCTTTTGCGCTGCCGGAAAACACGTTTCGAAAGCATCCAGAGGTATGATGAATTTCACGCTGAAAGATATCAAAAGGCAATTCGGGCAAAAGGCCTATTCGCTCGGCCTGATATATGCCCAGAAAAAACGTGTCTTGCAGATACAGCGCTCCGGCAATCTGATTCGTTCTCAAGTGAAGGAATCGGGCAACCAGAGCTACCAGCAGAACACTTTCATCAAATCGACCACGGAAGGTATCCAGTTTCAGGGAACCTGTTCATGTCCGTTGATTCTGAACTGTCATCACGTCGCTGCCGTTTTGTTGACGATGCTTCAGCAAAACGAAAACCGGCAAAAAAACAAGCTCAGCCAGGCTGTCACACCGGTATCGAACTGGGTACAGAAACTGTACTCCGCCATGCACCCCGATTCTCCCGATGCGCTTGCCAACCGGGAGCCTGATATCGAACCATCCCAGCGCCTGCTCTATATCCTTTCTCCTGACCAGTCCGACAAACGGCTGTTTCTCAGTCTGTGCCGCGCACGCCAGAAAACGACGGGGGAATTTTCGTCTGTCGTACCGGTTGCGGAAATCGATTCGCTCCTGTCGAACCGGCCGGATTATCTTTGCGACGACGATGAAGACCCGCTCCGGCTTTTCATCGCATTGCGGTATGGACAGGAAACCTTGTCGCCATACATGGCGGAACCGCGGGGACGATTGGGAGCACAGCTGCTCGAGATGCTCATCGACAGAAAACAGCTGTACTGGACAAACGCGCTTTCCGATATCGCCAGAGGACTGGTGTTCCCGCTGCGCGCCGCGCCGCCAAGAGCGGCTCGTCTCATCTGGAAAGAAACGGGAACGACTATCCGGCTGCGCTGGGAATTTGCAGCGCCCGCGGCCAAATCGCGCCATGCCTCGACGACGATCGATTACATATTGCCGACAGAACCGGCATGGTATATGGAAAACCTGACATGCGGCGAGCTGGTTTTGCCGGACGATACCGGTACGTTTTCCATCAGCGATATTCAAGAGCTGATCAATCAGGCGCCGATCATCGCCGCCAGAGACAAAAAAAACGTCTCGCGTTTTCTGCTTGAAAAAGGACTGGAACATATCATTCCCGTTCCGGAACCGCTGCATGAAACAGTACTGGACGACATAACACCCGCTCCCATACTTTATCTGGGCAGCAAGCCGCATTTCCATCAGGATGCCGAAACGCCTGTCTGGTTCGATTATGCGCAACTGAAATTCGATTACGACGGACAAATCGCGTTTCTCGGCTCCGATTTGCCGGTCATCCGCCCTGTCAACAGTGATACCATCGAACGCATCGTCCGTGACACCCATGCCGAACGTGCCTTGTCCGAGCGACTTCTGTCGTATGGCTTTCACATCGTCGGTGACAGGGCATCCCCATTGCATGCGATTCCTGCTGCGCTGGAAATGGACTCGCCATCCGACTGGCTGCATTTTACCCGCGAGCATCTGGCCGATCTGGAAAATGATGGCTGGAAAATCGAAAAATCGGCCGATTACCGCTATAACCTCCAGACCGTCCAGAAATGGTACGCCAGCATCAATGAAAACGATGACACGCTGGACGAAGACTGGTTCAGTCTGGAAATGGGAATCGTCGTCAACAAAAAACATTTTCCGCTGTTTCCGTTGTTGCAGCCATTGCTCCGAAAATATCCGGAAAGTTTTGAATACAAGAGTCTTGAAAACCATGAAGATGAAGATTCACTGCTGGTGACCTTGCCTGACCGGAGCAGGGTAGCGCTCCCATGGAAGAACATCAGGCCGATTCTGAAAATTCTGGGCGAACTGTACTATCTGGAACAACCGAAAACCGCACTCCCGCTGCACCGTCTCGATTCGGCCAGACTCGCCGAACTCGATCGCGATCTTTCACTGCAATGGATCAACGGCGAAGCCTTGCTGGAAATGGGCAGGAAGCTGCTGGCATTCAACGGCGTCAGAATCGTCAAGCCACCGGTATCGCTGAAAGCGAAATTGCGCGATTACCAGATCGAGGGGCTGTCATGGATGCAGTTTTTGCGCGAATACGGTCTTGCGGGCATTCTGGCCGACGACATGGGGCTGGGCAAAACCCTGCAAACGCTCTCCCATATCCTGCTCGAAAAAGAATCGGGCCGCCTGACGAAACCGGCCCTGATCGTTGCGCCGACCAGCCTGATGAGCAACTGGCAAGACGAAGCTGCCCGCTTCACGCCGTCACTGAATGTCTTGCTGCTTCAGGGCAAAGACCGCGCCAGATATTTCGACCGTATCAGTCAGTCCGACATCGTATTGACGACTTACGCCCTGTTGCCGCGTGATGAAGACATACTCATGCAGCATGATTTCCATTTGCTGATTCTCGATGAATCGCAGTACATCAAGAATATCCGCTCCAAGGCCACGCAAATCGCATCCTCTCTCAGGGCACGCCACAAACTCTGCCTGACGGGAACGCCGCTGGAAAACCATCTGGGCGAACTGTGGTCGCAATTCCATTTCCTGCTGCCCGGGCTACTGGGAAACGAAAAAACTTTCAACAGCGAATTCCGTCATTCCATCGAAAGAAACGGCGACGAGGCACGGCAGGAATTGCTCAATCGCCGTATCAGACCGTTCCTGCTGCGCCGCACCAAAGACAAGGTAGCGCGTGAACTGCCGCTGAAAACGGAAATCGTCCGCTATGTGGAGCTGACCGCGAACCAGCGGCAGATTTATGAGTCAGTCCGCGAACTGATGGATAAAAAGGTGCAGGATGAAATCGCGCGTCTGGGTATCGCACACTGCCAGATCATCATTCTCGAAGCCTTGCTCAAATTGCGGCAAGTCTGTTGTGACCCACGACTGTTACGGGGTTCCGCCTACAAGAAAAGCACCAATGCTTCGGCAAAACTTGCCGAACTGATGGAAATGCTTCAGGAACTTTTGCTGGAAAAACGGCATATCCTCGTTTTTTCCCAATTCACCAGCATGCTCGGCCTGATAGAGGCAGAGCTCAATACCCGCAACATTCCCTATGCGCTGCTCACAGGCGACACCACGGATCGCGCATCCGCCATTCGCAGCTTTCAGGAAGGCCATGTCTCCGTCTTTCTGATAAGCCTCAAGGCCGGCGGTGTCGGACTGAATCTGACGGCAGCCGATACGGTCATTCATTATGACCCGTGGTGGAATCCGGCAGTCGAAAACCAGGCGACTGACCGTGCATGGCGAATCGGGCAGGACAAGCCGGTATTCGTCTATAAACTGATCGCCCGGGGAACGCTCGAAGAAAAAATACAGGATTTGCAACAACGCAAGGCCGAACTGGCCAGCGCCATGCTCTCCACAGGACAGGCACAGAACGTCCAGATTACGCCCGAAGATCTGCAATCCATTTTCCGCCCCCTGGCAGAACAGGACATCATCCCCGAAGAATGAAAACCGAAAAAAACCCCGCCGATGGCGGGGTTTTGCAGATGTTTATTTGTTTTTCTTGCGTTTTGCCGATGTCGTGACCACATCGCCGGCGCCACCTTCGAGCAGGCTGCGCAGCATCCACGCATTCTTTTCGTGAATCTGGAGACGCTGGGTCATCAAATCGATGGTCGGCTGGTCATTTGCCTGGTCTGCCAGATCCAGCACTTCCCGTGCCGTGCGGGTGACCGCCTGTGTCGCCACAATGACATCGCGGATCATGTCTTCGGCCGACGGAACGCCTTCGACTTCACTGATTCCGGACAGTTTCGCGAATTCCGACATCGTGCCAGGCGCAGGAAAACCGAGCGAACGGATACGTTCGGCGATTTCATCCAGCGCATTCCACAACTCGGTATACTGGTCCATAAACATGACGTGCAATGTCTGGAACATGGGTCCCTTGACATTCCAGTGATAGTTATGCGTTTTCAGATAGAGGCAGAAGCTGTCTGCCAGCATACGTGCCAAACCGTTACTGATCGTTTCCCTGTCCTTGTCGCTGATTCCGATTTCAATTGCTGGAATACTCATGGCTTCAGTCCTTTTTGCTAATGTTATTCATGAAACCCGATACAGATTTCTTATCGGAGACTCTGTGTGCCAGCATGACCGGGCATTTTTGAGGGGAAAAACCGCCCCGTCATTTGACCTTGAGATATTGTACCTTCATTTCACAAAAAGGTTGTGACGGCCGTTTTTTCTTCGGCCCGGCATGACCGTAATCAAACCCGCCGTAAATCGTCGGCAAACTGGCTGGAAAGTGCCTGTCCGAAGTGGATGCAGGCACAAAATTTCATCGCTAACAGGCCATTTTTCCCAAATTTTTCACATTTTCCGCCAATTAAATCCTTACATTTACGAAAATTGACGTATTTTCATTTTATACTTACCTTTACTTGCAGTTTATCGAAATAGCGTCTGGTGATTTCATAACGGCCGCACAAGTCAGGCCGAAACGTCAGTCGAGGACGAAGAAAAGGGAAAGAACATGAAAATAGCGATCATAGGAGCCGGAGCGATAGGAGGCTACGTAGGAGTGAAGCTGGCGTTATCCGGAGAAGACGTAACCTTCATTGTGAGGGGAGCGAACCTGGAAGCCA